>NZ_JAKZEQ010000139.1:0-360 GCF_022549155.1 Lactiplantibacillus sp. ME-2 | reverse complement strand
GTCATAAACACCGTGATTACTGGTTTTTTTGTACCTTCAGCGCAAATAATATTGTCATTAGATGTCATTGTTTTTCAATAAAAGTAAGCCAATTGGTAAGCCAAAAATATAACAAAAAAGCCACTGTTTCCAGTGACTTAATACTTGCGCGGGGCAGTGACTGTTAACCATATTGGTTAGCAGTTTTTTTTGTCGACATGAAAATATTCTTTGGGTACGTCATTCGGCTTTCCTTGCTTCCAATGACTTTTTGCAGAACCATACTTAGTCGGTTCAGGGTTAGGACTAATCGCAACAAATCGACGCCCAACTGAATCCATAAATATGATTATCCGACGATATTCTTCAGTTGGTGTAATC
>NZ_JAKZEQ010000138.1:0-365 GCF_022549155.1 Lactiplantibacillus sp. ME-2 | reverse complement strand
TAAACGCGGTTCTGAATGTCTCTTAAAATCTGTCTCAAATATTGACTTCAATCCACAAATAAAAAAAGCCGCCCTGTGTAACTTTGGTAGAGGTCACAGGACGAGCTAAAATCGTTTATTAAATTTCTGCCACCGCCTTTGAAGCGGCTTGCATGGGAAGTCTTGTTAGCGCAAGGCTTCCCTTTTCTATTACATTATAGCATGACCTTTAAAAACTGGCTAACGTTTTAGACTTTGATCAAGTTCGGATTCGGGTTGTTTGACCTCCGGATTCTGTTCAGCAAATGCTTGCAGCTGTTTTTGAGTTCGCTTACTGATTTCATGGTGTATATCATTTAGTTTATTTTTTAGTTCTGATTTTTGTT
>NZ_JAKZEQ010000137.1:0-376 GCF_022549155.1 Lactiplantibacillus sp. ME-2 | reverse complement strand
GGTAATAGTCCATACCCGCTACAAACGCGTTAATCAACGCCGCAATCGGGTCAATCCGGTTACTATTGCGGGCTTTATCCAGTTGCCAACCATTGTTTAGCACTTTCAAGATGGCGTTATTGACCGCATAAGCGAGAATCTTGTTGCCGTTATGTTTAATCTTGTCATCGTAAAGCTGATCACGAAAATTACGAGTTGGAATATTCAAAGTCTTGGTGCCTTGTCGCACTTCAAACAGTGGGTAGCTTAATTTCTCGAATTTTGTAATTAACGTTTGCGCGTTATACGGGTCATAAGCGATTGCTTTCACTTTCCAGTTGTATTTCCCGACTAGTTTTTGAACAAAATCAAATAGATTGTCATAATCAATAATGCC
>NZ_JAKZEQ010000136.1:0-389 GCF_022549155.1 Lactiplantibacillus sp. ME-2 | reverse complement strand
GAGTTAACCAACCCGCATTTTGCGTCTACGTTGCCAAAATTGGCAATGGACTGCGCCAATTTTTCGGCCGAGTGAACGATTCAAGTTGGCGGCTGAATTTTCGGCCACGAGACTAATTCAAAATAGCATGACAGCCCAGAAACGTTGATATGGGGGGGCTATGGTCGACACGGAGGGAGCGGACAGCATACTTTTGTGTTTATAAAAGTCCCTTTTTAACTTTGATTTTTTGCTGATTTTGCCGGATTGTGAAATATCACTACTAATAACGCGAAATTTGAACAAATAAACAGTCAGGGGGTGATGTGTAAATATAAACATGTTATTAATTGCACTTTTTGAAAATATGTGCGATAATATAGATATAATAAACGAATTCTGGATATATG
>NZ_JAKZEQ010000135.1:0-398 GCF_022549155.1 Lactiplantibacillus sp. ME-2 | reverse complement strand
TTATTAGACCGGTCAATTATTCTAGAAATAGAAGCACCAAAAAAACGGCGAACGGAAGAAGAAATCTATCGGTGGTTTACGGAAAACCATAGCCTGATTTTAGGTGCCTTATTGAATGCAGTCGTTGATAGTTTGAAATATGCGGGTCAATCAAATTTTACAGGTGGCCGCATGGTTGATTGGTGCCGATTTGTTGAGAATGCACACAGAGAGTTAGGCGCAACACCAAGATACTTTGGGGATATTTACGTTAAGAACCGTCATCAAGCGGCAATCAATTCGGCTGACACTAATCCGTTTGTAAGTGGCATATTAGAACTTTTGGATGGTAAGAAACAATGGCGTGGTAAAAAGTCAGAATTGGTTTCCGAGTTGAAAAAATTAGATTCATATGATCC
>NZ_JAKZEQ010000134.1:0-438 GCF_022549155.1 Lactiplantibacillus sp. ME-2 | reverse complement strand
ACCAAGGTAACGTTTTAGCGGTTCGGGTCTACAAACGCAGTACTGCTGCCTTTATCGAAGACCAAGATATGTTCCGCTTCTCTGGTATTTTCCGTGACGTTAATTTACTGGCAGAACCCACTAGCCATATTACTGATTTGGACATCCACCCAGTTCCGAATGCTAATCTCAAAAGCGGCGAACTCAACGTCACTACTAAAGTAACTGGCGAATCAGCCACTTTAGCGCTGACCGTTAAAGACCATGACGGGCGAGTACTGACGAGTCAAACACAGACTGGTAGTGACAGTATCACCTTTGATACCATGTTATTTGACCAACTGCACTTGTGGTCACCATCAACACCGTATCTCTATCAATTGACAATTGAAGTTTACAATGCCGATCACCAACTCTTGGAAGTCGTCCCATATCAGTTTGGGTTCCGGACGGTCGAGC
>NZ_JAKZEQ010000133.1:0-444 GCF_022549155.1 Lactiplantibacillus sp. ME-2 | reverse complement strand
GCTTAATGCCATAAACATCTGTAAAGTCCATATTTCACATTGCTTTCCCGTATGTTTCAGTGCCATAAAATAAAAAACTGCCTTATTACAAAGCAGTTTCATCAGTATCAAAATAAATTATTGTGGAACAACATTCGTTGCTTGAGGGCCACGATCCCCTTGTTCAACTTCATAGCTTACCTTTTGACCTTCATCAAGGCTTTTAAACCCATCTGTTTGGATTGATGAGAAATGAACGAATACATCTTTATTATCCGAACCGGTGATAAATCCAAAGCCCTTATCCGCGTTAAACCATTTCACAGTACCACTTTGCATATACTTATATTCCTCCTAGAAACTAAATCAAAGTAACCAGCCGAATTAACATCTAAGAAAATTATAGATAGCAAGTTTAATGATACTTAAAACTTCCGAATATGTTAACCGTGTTCAGTATATCAC
>NZ_JAKZEQ010000132.1:0-447 GCF_022549155.1 Lactiplantibacillus sp. ME-2 | reverse complement strand
TCCTTACACACCTTGATATAAGGAAGTTTAACAAAATGTTTCAGCCTAGTCATGTCCCCCCTTATTCAGCCGCAGGTTAACACAGCCTGGAGTATGCCTGAGAGCCATTTAGGGGGCCTGTGAGACGTTCTAGGGGTATCCTAGTAAAATTGGCAGGGAAAACTAAAAGCCCCCTAAGCCGCCCTATTTAAGCTAGGGAAGTTTAGAAGGCCGCGTTTTTAGGTTGTAAACATTTTGAATAGGTGGTTTAATAGCAACAGTACCTTAAGTTTAGAGAGTGGTGGCACGATTTCACCTTTGCTGTAGGAACGATTTAAGCCTACTATAGAACAGGGGATGGTAGAATGCCAGAGTGTGAAAAATCTTGATGAACAGGCTAAACAATGGATATTGCAATGTTGGTAGTAGCTACCGTTTCTACAACGGTAAATATTATCAGTGCAGTAG
>NZ_JAKZEQ010000131.1:0-449 GCF_022549155.1 Lactiplantibacillus sp. ME-2 | reverse complement strand
ATTAAATGGTAGATTGCAAATTTAATCCGAATTTTTGGACAAATTTGTCAGCATAGCCTGATACGGTGTTTGCCAGTCGAGTATTTTAAGCGGTCGCTGGTTAATTTGGAGTAACGTCGTCGTTAAATCTTGAGCACTAATGTGCTCAAAACGAGTCCCTTTAGGATAAAAATAACGTAAATTCCGATTAAAGCGTTCATTACTACCACGTTCAGCTGGCGTATAAGCATGGCAGTAATAGGTCTTAATACCATATTGTGATTCAAGTGATACTAGCCCACTAAACTCAGTGCCACGGTCCACAGTAAAGCTGTGCACCGGACCATTAGAAGTGGTTAGGAACTTAGTTAGTGCTTCATTAACAGTCGCTGTCGTCCGATCTTTTAACCGGTATGCCCAAAGGAACCGTGATTTGCGATCGATTAAAGTTAATAAAACTGCCTTACTAT
>NZ_JAKZEQ010000130.1:0-480 GCF_022549155.1 Lactiplantibacillus sp. ME-2 | reverse complement strand
TATTTTTGAAGATGAGGAGGGGTAACTTATGCCAAATAAAGCAGATGTTAAGGCTTGGAAAGCACAATTAGTCGCCCAGGCTGAACAGCAAATCCTAAAATTAACTGATAGTGACCAATTTAAAAAGTATCTCAATACCCTGGCTAAATTTCATCGTTATAGCGCCAGAAACATTGATTTAATTTATGCGCAAAATCCTCAAGCCACTCAAGTCGCCGGTTTTAAGCAATGGCAGAAGGCTTTTAACCGCACCGTCAACCGGGGCGCAAAAGCGATTCGGATTGCGGCTCCGATCATTAAGAAGCTAACACCAGCCGAGCAGAAGCATCTTGATACCACCGATGAGCGCGCCATTGTCGGTTATCGCTATCTACCCGTCTTTGATGTGGCACAAACTAGCGGTGAACCAGTGTTAAGTGCTAAAGACTTTGTCAAAGAAAATTTGGCCGATCATCAGAATGTGACAAGCTTATATAACGC
>NZ_JAKZEQ010000012.1:0-83175 GCF_022549155.1 Lactiplantibacillus sp. ME-2 | reverse complement strand
ATTTAGTCTTAGTAAAACCCCCGAGATTGTTGTCCAATCTCGGGGGTTCACTTCAGCATGGCTTTCGGTTACGCCTTTTTAGTTGCGGAATTTTAATGCGGTACCGTCAACGAAGCTTTGACAAGATGGAGGTGGATCTACGAATTAGGCTCAAAAATGGCTTGTCACGGGTGCTTTATAAATCGGCAGTGGAAAGTCTTGTTCATCATGAATTTAAATCAAGATTTAGACTTGCCTTGCGGTGGGGGTAAAGCGGTATACTAGAAATTGTGCGTTAATTGATCAGTATGAAATAGTGAATTTCAACGGGTTGGATTGAGGTAACTTTTAGCTGAACGACTGACGAGATGTTTAGCAATTATAGAAAGAAGTTTTGTTGTGAATCGACGGGCCATTTATTTTGTTCAGGGCGCCCTGTTACTATCGAACGTTATGGCTGGTATCGATAGTACGAATGTGAATACGGCGCTACCAGCAATTATTGCGGATTTACACGGTCTACGGTTAATGGCGTGGATCGTCGCTGTTTTCTTACTAGGAACGGCAGTTTCGACCTTGATCTGGTCAAAAATGGGTGAGCGCTTTGGTAATAAGCGAGCTTATCAAATGACGACGGCACTCTTTATTGTCGGCTCCTTACTACAAGGATTAGCACCCAACATCTGGTTTTTGATTATTGCTCGGGGTGTTGCGGGTCTCGGCAACGGGGGGATGATTTCCTTACCTTACATCATGTATGCGGACATTTTTAAAAATCCGCGTGATCGAATGCGGGCACTGGGACTAGTTTCGGCTTGCTTTAGTATGGCAACGATTATTGGCCCCATGGTCGGTGGTGTGATTGTCGATGTGTGGTCTTGGCACTGGATCTTTTACCTCAACGTACCAATTGGGATTGTCTCAGCCGTGCTGTTACAAATCTTCTATCAAGAACCTAAGCGGGAACATAACTTGCAACCAATGGATCGTGTAGGGGCGTTATTGATGGCGGTTGGGATCATCAGTTTGCTTGGTGGTATTGAACTGATCGGCATGGTGTCGTTATGGATTGTCGCGATCGTGATCGTGGGGGCGCTCATTGTATTGGGCAGTTTAACCATCGTGGAACGTCGCGCTGTGGACCCGGTTATTCCGGGCCGCCTGTTTAAGAACGCGCCGTTAGTGGTCGATTTCGTCTTATTTGTGCTTATTTGGGGCGCGTTCGTTGCCTTTTTGACGTACAGTCCGATGTGGGCTCAAGGCTTGCTAGGGACGTCAGCGTTAATAGGGGGAGCCACGCAGATTCCAAGTGCTTTTGCTAATTTTGGGGGTAGTGAATCAGTTCCCCGCATGCGGCGGCACTTGACGCCCCATCGCGTCTTGACGATCAATATTATCATTTTGACGCTGACCTTTGTTCCCTTGATGATTGGCGGTGTTAAGCTTCCATACTGGGTCTTACTCTTAGCTGGCTTCTTTGAAGGTTGGGGCAATGGGGCCTGCTTTAATGAGCTGCAGGTTAAGGTCCAAGTAGACGCTGATCAACGTGACATTCCAGTTGCGACTTCGTTTAGTTATTTGATTCGGATGCTCAGCCAGACGTTTACCACGGCTATCTTTGGGCTAATCATGAACCAAGCTTTGACTAGTGGGGTGGCACGATCGGATGGTAAAATCACCATGGCGATGATGAATCAGTTAAGTGATGCTAGTCGGGCGGGCCGGCTACCAGCGCACCTAGTGCCGATGATGCGTGGCATCTTACACACTGGACTACAAAATATCATGATTGTTGCGTTCGGATTAATGATTGTTGCTTTAGTGATCAATTTATGGGCACAACGTCATGAGACGCAACGGCAGGCCCAGAGCTAGATAGCATGTGCAAGCTTGATTTTTGCAATGATGATTGGTTCGGAACAACTTACGGATGAGTTACGGAGAGGTATTCTAATTGAATACCTCTTTTTGTTCTATGCGATGCTTGTATCGCTGAATTACTACCGAACCGGAATTCATTCAATTGGCAGATTGTTTTAATCATGATTGAAGGTGACTGTCAAGCTGTGCCTATTAGTTGCATTTAAAGAGATAATACGATATATTAACATCAACCACTTATTAAAAGTAAGCAAAATAAAAGTAATGGGGGCATTAAGATGATTGATGTTAATCAACTAGAATTTGGGTTAGAAACATTTGGGGATATTGTGGCGAACGCGGATGGTAGTTTACAGTCGGCGGGAGAGTCATTGCGCCAAATCGTGCGCGAAGGTCAGTTAGCGGATCAGTATGGGCTGGATGTTTTTGGCATTGGTGAACATCACCGACCAGACTACAGTGTCTCAAGTCCGGAAACGGTGTTAGCAGCCACCGCTGCCGTGACCCAGCACATCAAATTAGCGTCAGCAGTAACGGTGTTGAGTTCCGATGACCCGGTTCGAGTTTATGAACGCTTTGCAACGTTAGACGGTCTGTCTAATGGGCGCGCCCAAGTGATGTTAGGACGGGGGTCGTTTACCGAATCGTTCCCGTTATTTGGCTATGATTTGACGGATTATGATGACCTATTTAACGAAAAACTCGCACTATATGACCAATTGCGAACGGAAAAGCCGGTGACTTGGTCGGGTAAGTTTCGGGCTTCGTTAACGAATCAAGACGTGTATCCAAAGACAGCTACTGGTGAGCTTGAGACTTACATTGGGATTGGTGGTTCACCAGAATCAATTATTCGTGCGGCTAAGATTGGCTATAAAGTCATCATTGCAATCATCGGTGGTCGGGCGGACCGATTTAAACCGTATATCAAGCTGTATCATGAAGCCGCTAAAAAGTTCAATCAGCCAGCTTATCCGATTGCGGTGCATTCACATGGATTCATTGCGGATGATCAGGATGAGGCCTTGACGGTGGCTTATCAAAATATCAAAGCTAATTTTGATCGCATTGGATTGACCCGGGGATGGGCGCCAATGAGTCACGAACAATTTGACCGTGAAACCAAATACGGGTCGTTTTATGTTGGGACGCCGACCGTGGTTGCGCAACGGATCGCGATGACGATTGAAACACTAGGGCTGGGGCGCTTTGACTTGGTATACGGGGCCGGTAATCAAACGGCGGCTCAACGTGAACGGATGATTGAATTGTATGCGACACAGGTGATTCCACAAGTTAAAACTATTTTACAAGCGAAGCAGGTGACGACCAAATGACAGTCAAAAACGTTGGAATCCTCGGCGCCGGTAAAGTTGGTATCGTCTTAGCGGAACTGGCATTGGCGGCCGGGTATGACGTTCGCATTTCGGGCTCTGGCAAAGTAAGCAAAATTGAACTAACGATTCAAACACTAGTTCCGGGTGCAATTGCGTCGGAAAATCAGGATGTCATCGCCAACAGTGAGTTAATTATTTTAGCATTGCCGCTGAGTCGTTACCGGCAAATCCCGGCTACGGCGCTTGATGGCAAACTTGTAATTGACGCTATGAATTATTGGTGGGAAACAGACGGGGTACGGGAAGAAGTTCTGGATCCCCAGACGTCCTCCAGCGAACAAGTCCAGCAATACTTCAAAGGGAGCCATCTGGTTAAAACACTGAACCATATGGGTTATCATAATCTGCAAGAAGACGCCAGACCTAATGGCGATCCGGCGCGGAAGGCCCTATTGGTAGCTGGTGATGAGCCCCAAGCCGTAGCAACTGTGGCCCACTTTGTGGAGACGCTTGGGTTTGATCCCATTAGCTATCCCCGACTGGCGGATGGTATTATGACTGAACCCGGCAGTCCGTTATTTGGGGCCAGTTTAAGTGCGACCGCGCTTCAGCAAATCATTGATCATTTTGATGAAACTGATTTTGGTCGTGCGCTTGCGGCCAAACATGCATTGGATGTTGAAACAAACGAGTAGCTAAACCAAACTAAAATACGGCATTCAACCTGAATGTCGTATTTTTTCGTCTGTATGCTGTTGTTAACAAAAAATGAATTCAGTCACGTCATGTGTCGATCAGTCAATTATTATTAAAAACGTCAAAGCCATATCCTTGAATGTGCTGTTTCAATAGTGTCAAATAGCGCTGGGCCGTAGCGCTCAATTCGATTTTCTTATGGCGCAGGTATCCAAGGGTCATTGCATCATCCACTTTTAGTGGAATCGCCACAATTTTTTCGTCATTGAGTTCACTGCTGATGATGCCTGAACTGATCGTATAGCCGTTTAAACCCACCATCAAGTTGAAGATCGTTGCCCGATCACTGATGCGGATATGTTTTTTATGAGGCAGCGTACTGAGGATTTCTTCTGCAAAATAAAAGGAACTCGTATCGCCTTGCTCATAAGAGAGGTAGGGATAGTCTCGTAGGTCATCCAAAGTCAGTTCTTGCTTGTGCGTTAATGGGTTATCACGACCGATGAAAACATGCGGGCGAGCCTCGAATAGCGGTACGAAGCTTAAGTCTTTGTCAGCAATCAAACGGCTAAGCACGGTCTGATTGAACTTATTAAGATAAATGACGCCAAGTTCGCTTTTCAAAGTCTGAACGTCATTGAGCACGTTGGCCGTTTCAGTCTCGCGTAATGTGAACTGATAGGTATCGCCACCAATTTCCTTGACTAATTCGACAAAGGCGTTCACGACAAACGCATAGTGTTGCGCAGAGACACTAAAGATACGCTTGCGAACGGTTCCCTGACCAAAATGTTCGTTGAGTAAATTAACTTGGTCGAGGACACTGCGAGAATAGTTAATGAATTCACGGCCCGCATCCGTCAAAGTGATCCCCGTTTTATGACGATAAAACAGCTGTACTTGATATTCCTTTTCGAGTTCTTTCATTGCTTGGGATAATGAGGGTTGGCTGATAAATAACTGTTTGGCCGCCTCGTTGATCGAGCCAGTCGTGGCAATTTTTTCTAAGTAGCGCAATTGTTGAATACGCATTAAGTGCACCTCCTGAGAAATGTCTGGTTTCAGTATCTAATTAACGCATGATTGTAGCTGGTGTGATTGAATAAATTATTTAGGTTATAGGTATTGCCTATTATATCATCAATGCAATCAGTCTTATCTATTTTTTAATCAGATTGTTATAATAAACTCATTAAGACAGACACGGAGGATGATTACATTATGACAAAAACACATTTCCAATTGGTCGGCTCACTCTTACGCCCGGCTAGTTTACTTACTTATAAAAATCAAATCGAACATCGTGACGATATTCAATACCCATTTTATGAGGCTTTGCCGGGCTACCAGGCTGCCGAAACAGCGGCAGTGAAGACGGTGATTGCCACCGAAAAGGCGCATGGGATTGATGTGCTAACGGATGGCGAATATACGAAGTCAATGTGGCATTTGGATTTTATTTGGGGGTTTAGTGGTGTTCGGCGGTTTATTGCGGATGAAGGTTATAATTTTCGCGATCATGACGGCAGTGATTTTGAAACACGTAAAGATATTGGCATTGAAATCACAGCACCACTTTCTGGCAAGCATCATCATTTTATTGATATTTATCAGCAACTTAAGTCACAAGCCGATGGTAATGACGTTAAATTAACGATCTGGAGTCCCGCACACGCCTTTGTTGAGTTTGGATACATCGATAAGCTATATGGCCCTGACCAGATTTACAAAACTGTTGATGACTTGCATGCAGGCTTACTCGGGGCGTATAAAGAATTCTTAACGGATTATCAAGCTGCGGGTGGCAAAATCATCCAATTCGATGACTGCTTGTGGGAAGTGTTTGCCAGTGATAATCAGCAAAGTCCCTTTGGTGCTGGAAATGGCAGTCTCCAAGAATTAGCTGATGTAGCCGTCAACACCAATAATGAGTTAGTTGATTTTGGCCATCAATTAGGGTTGAAAGTTTGGACGCATAATTGTCGTGGTAATTATGAAAGTCGGCACTTTGCAGAAGGCAGTTACAATACGATTGCTAAGAAATTCCTGCATGACCAACACTACGACCGTTTCTTCCTTGAATGGGACGATGACCGCGTCGGTGATCTTTCAGCGCTCAAGGTACTTGAGGACCGGCCGAATGTGGAAGTCGTCTTGGGCCTGTTATCCAGTAAGACCAATACCTTAGATGATGAGGATCGCGCGTTACGGTTACTGACGCAAGCTAGTCAAATTTTGAATAAGAACCAGTTATATTTATCTCATCAATGCGGC
This sequence comes from Lactiplantibacillus sp. ME-2, assembly GCF_022549155.1. Classification (NCBI taxonomy): domain Bacteria; kingdom Bacillati; phylum Bacillota; class Bacilli; order Lactobacillales; family Lactobacillaceae; genus Lactiplantibacillus; species Lactiplantibacillus sp. ME-2. Next base: position 77,008 of record NZ_JAKZEQ010000012.1, on the reverse strand, counting down.
TTCGCTTCGTGTGACTCAGGTAACGAGTTAACGGCGGCTCAGCAGTGGGCAAAGATTGATCAGGGACAAAAGATTGCGGCTAAATTCTGGGATTAAGTCACGTCAGTTAATTAGCTGACGGCTATCAAACGACAATCAAACAAGCGCGATGTTGCGGCCATCTTGATGATGAAGGCTGTGACGTCGCGCTTATTTGCATTTGTAGTAGGTGAACTGTGTGTATGATCGTATCGGTGGACGTTAACGCTAAGGACGGTTATGCGATGTGTTTGGACTAACGAGCTAATTGACAGCTACCGCAAGCTTGCAGCCAATAAAATGGTGTCGATGTTCCGGTTAGCTAAATTAACGTGCGGAAGTATTGGGCAGCAGATCAATGGTCGGTTTCAAAGCATGGTCGGTGTAAACATGGTAAAATATAGATTGCTGCATCATGCCAGTCCCGGACTAGCAAGCGTCCGGTGTTTTAGTTCATGGGCGGCATAGCGACCAACGATTTCGTTGAATGAGTGCATTAGTGGCGGTTGGTGCACAGCACTTAAGCGCGTCGCCACTGGAGCTAGCAGCATCGGCTTGACAGCCAGTGCTGCTAAAGAATTTTAACAATGATCAAAGTTTGAAGGCATTCACGCCACGAGAAAAAGGAGCACAACGTAATGGCAAATATTCAATGGTACCCAGGTCACATGGCCAAGGCGATTCATCAAATTCAGGACAATTTACATTTAGTTGATATTGTTTTTGAATTGGTCGACGCCCGGATCCCAGTGGCTTCCCGGAATCCAGAAATTGAAAAAACGGTCCAACAAAAACCACACCTCTTAATTATGACCAAGAAGGACTTGGCAGATCCCCAAGCGACAGCTGACTGGGTCAAGCATTACGAAGACCAGGGTCAAGTTGCGATCGCGGTCGATTCACGTAGCCGTACGATTGGTAAACAAATGACGCAAGCGGCTAGTGACATGTTAGCTGACAAGTTAGCAAAAATTGCGGCCCGTGGCATTACTAATCGGCCAATCCGCGCAGTTTGTGTCGGTATCCCCAACGTTGGTAAATCGACCTTATTAAACCATATTGTCAATAAAAAAATTGCCAAAGTCGGTGATCGTCCGGGCGTTACCAAGGGCCAACAGTGGCTCAAAGCGTCCAATAAATTGGAATTACTCGACACCCCAGGGATTTTATGGCCGAAGTTTGAAGACCAAGTCGTTGGTACCAAGCTGGCCGTCACGGGTGCGATTAAGGAAAATATCTATCCTAACGATGACGTCGCTTTGTTTGCCTTGGACTTCTTCAAGCAGCACTACGCGGCACGCTTAGTCGATCGTTATCATTTGACGGCTGAGCAGTTAACCTTACCAAATCCGGAATTACTGATTGCGATGACGAAAAATGCGGGGATGCGCGATGACTGGGAACGTTTCTGCGTGGCCTTCCTCTTAGATATTCGCAAGGGCCGGCTCGGTCGTTTTACGCTCGACTTAACGGGGGATCAACCCGATGCCTGAACGAACGATTGCGGATTTTAAACGGCTACTGGCTGACCAACCAACGGCATCGCTTCTAGCCGCGGCTCAAGCCGATCCTCGCAAGGGCGTGCAACAGGCTTATCAACACTATTTGCGACAAGCTGAAAAACAGGCGGCGTTAGTGACACGTTTTAATCAACATATGCGTTTAGAACGGGATTTTTGGGTCCACGGCGGACAATACGTTGCTGGGATCGATGAAGTTGGTCGCGGCCCGTTAGCTGGACCAGTCGTAACTGCCGCTGTAGTCTTGGATGATCATTTTGATTTGCTAGAAGTCAATGATTCAAAGCAATTAACCGCTAAGAAACGGGCGGCCCTGATGCCACGGATCCTAGAAGAAGCGGTCGCCGTGGGAATCGGCGTTGCGGATGCCCAACAAATTGATCAATTAAACATTTATGAGGCGACCCGAGTCGCAATGGCCCAAGCCGTCCGTAACCTGTCCGTCCGGCCAACACGTTTACTAGTTGATGCGATGCAGGTGCCGGTACCAATTGAACAGACCCGTCTAATCAAGGGCGATGCGAAAAGCGCGAGCATCTCGGCGGCTAGTATTGTCGCCAAAGTCGTCCGGGATCACTTAATGACAATGTATGATCAAGTGTATCCCGGGTACGACTTTGCTGATAATATGGGCTACGGGACTGCTAAGCATTTGGCCGGGTTGGCCAGTCTCGGCGCTACGCCGATTCATCGCCAATCTTTTTCACCGGTTCGAAATGCTAAGCGGGTCTAAATCCGTAACTACTCTTTAAAGAAGCCGTTCCGTTGACGACTAATGTCAACAAGGGCGAACTTAAGGAGTCGTGATAACATGCAATTAAGAAGTTTATTGATTCGATTACATTTAGCGCACGGCATCGGGTATGCCGGGATGGTACGCGTGTTACAACACTGTCGGCAGGTTCAGACGGTCGTCACTGATCCCCGCCGATTAGGTAAGTTGGCCCATTTAACTGCTAGTCAGCAGGGGCGTTTTACCGCTGATTGGCAAAGTATGGCGTTTCAACAGCGACTAAAACGCCATGCGCAGCTTGATATTTTAACAATCTTGGATGATGATTACCCACCGGCCTTATTAGAAGCCTATCAACCACCATTAGTGTTGTTTTTGCGCGGGCAGCGTGCGTTACTAACGACACGTCAACTTGCGGTTGTTGGTGCTCGGCAGGCCACATCGTATGCGGAACGGGTCACGACGCAATTATTGGCACCGTTAGCAACGGCAAAGTTGACCATTGTCAGTGGACTAGCGAAGGGAGCCGATGGTTTTGCACATCGGACCGCCCTTCGTTTTAACTTACCGACAATCGGGGTGATTGGGACCGGGCTGGATATTAGTTACCCCCGTCAACACCGTGACCTACAGCAGCAAATTAGTCAGGTCGGTTTACTAATCAGTGAGTACCCGCTGGGGGTGGGTCCGGAACCATACCACTTCGTTGCTCGTAACCGGATTATTGCCGGGCTGTGCCAAACGGTTATCGTGGTCGAGGCGCAGGCCCATTCTGGGAGTCTGATCACTGCTAATATCGCGTTACAAAACAATCGTAACGTTCTGGCGGTACCTGGACCAATTGATGCACCATTTTCAGTTGGGTGCAATCAATTGATCGTTGCGGGGGCCAAACCAGTCTTAAATTCGCGACATATAATAGAAGAGTTTTTACCAAAAATTTGACAACACGAAATTTTTGAAATATGATTACAGGGATTTCTTAAACTGATATTTATAATAATGATAATGAAACCTGTAAGGAGCTGATCGAGTGGCTGCAAGTACAACTAAAGCCAAACCGGCGGCAAAGCGGAAGACCGCAACTAAAACTGCTACCAAGCGGAAAAGCAAAACGCCCGCTAAAAAATTGGTGATCGTGGAATCACCATCTAAAGCAAAAACGATTGAAAAATATTTAGGTCGTTCTTATAAAGTCGTCGCTAGTCTGGGCCATATTCGGGATTTACCGAAGAGCAAGATGGGTGTCGACGTGGATAACGACTATGAACCGCACTATATCTCGATTCGCGGTAAGGGTGATGTAATCAAGGGATTGCGGAAAGAGGCTAAAAAAGCCAAAGCCGTGTACCTCGCATCTGACCCGGACCGTGAAGGGGAAGCCATTGCTTGGCACTTATCCTATTTATTAGGACTTGACCCTAAGGATAAAAACCGGGTCGTCTTCAATGAAATCACCAAGGATACGGTAAAAAACGCTTTTAAGGAACCGCGGTCAATTGATATGGATCTAGTGGATGCCCAACAGGCCCGGCGAATTTTGGACCGGTTAGTGGGTTACTCAATTAGTCCATTATTGTGGAAAAAGGTCAAAAAGGGGTTATCGGCCGGTCGGGTGCAATCGATCGCGCTAGATTTGATCATTCAACGTGAAAATGAAATTAAAGCGTTCAAACCCCAAGAGTATTGGACGATCGATAGTGAATTTCAAAAGGGTCGTTCCAAATTCATGGCAAGTTTTTATGGAACCCATGGTAAGAAGCAACCGTTGGATGACAACGATGCGGTGCAAAAAATCTTGGGCCAATTAGACCGGAATGGCGATTTTAATGTCGTCAAAGTCGTCAAAAAAGAACGTAAACGGTTCCCGGCGCCACCATTTACAACCTCTACCATGCAACAGGATGCCAACCGGAAGTTGAATTTCCGGACGCGTAAGACCATGATGGCAGCGCAACAATTATATGAAGGCATCAATGTTGGTGGTAAGGAAGGTAGCGTCGGCTTAATCACTTATATGCGGACTGACTCGACGCGGATTTCGTCGATTGCGAAGCACGAAGCGTCACAATTCTTGCATAAAGAATACGGCGCAGAATATGCGGCCACCAAACCTGTCAAGGGCAAGTTACCAGAAGGCGCTCAGGATGCCCATGAAGCAATCCGACCCTCATCCGTCTTCCGGACACCAGCTAGCATCAAAGACTACTTGACGAAGGATCAATTCCGGTTATACCAGCTGATCTGGTCACGGTTTGTGGCTAGTCAGATGACGCCTGAAGTACTTGATACAATGGCGGTCACGATCGACCAAAATGACGTCCAATTCCGGGCGAACGGGTCGAAGACGAAGTTTGCTGGTTTTACGAAGATCTACGATAAGACGGAAAAGAATAACGTCTTACCAGATTTAAGTGAAGGTGATGTGGTCAAGTTATCGAAGACTGATCCGCAACAACACTTCACCCAGCCACCCGCACGTTACTCTGAAGCCAACCTCATCAAAGCATTGGAAGAAAATGGTGTGGGGCGGCCGTCAACGTACGCACCAACCCTGGATACGATTCAGCGGCGCTACTACGTCAAATTAGAAGCGCGCCGGTTTGTGCCGACTGAACTCGGTGAGATCGTTAACGATATTATTCAGGAATACTTCCCGGATGTCGTTAATGTCGGCTTTACTGCCAGTTTAGAAGAACAGTTGGATGCGACTGAAGAAGGTAAGGAAAACTGGGTCAAAGTCGTCGATAGTTTCTACAAGCCGTTTTCTAAAGAAGTTGCAACGGCTGAGGAAAGTATGGAGAAGATCCAAATCAAAGACGAATTAGCGGGCTTCAATTGTGATATTTGTGGCGCGCCAATGGTTGTGAAGATGGGCCGTTACGGCAAATTCTTTGCCTGCTCCCGTTTCCCGGATTGTCGTAATACGAAGCCGATCGTTAAAGAAATTGGTGTCGTTTGTCCGCAATGTAAGAAGGGCCAGGTCATTGAGCGGAAATCGAAGAAGAACCGGATTTTTTATGGTTGTTCCCGCTTCCCAGATTGTGACTTTGTCTCTTGGGATAAACCGGTTGGCCGTGATTGCCCGAAGGATGGCCATTACCTGGTCGAAAAGAAGGTCAAAGGTGGCAAGCAAGTGCTTTGTCCGAATGGCGATTATACCGAAAACGTTCAAAAATAAATGAAAAAAGGGTCATCTACGGATGATCTTTTTTTTGCATTTTTAAACAATACGTACGATTTGTGAAAATCCATTGATAAAATTCGTGATTTCAACTGATTAACAAGTGTTTTATCGGGAAAATAAACGCCCATTTAAATTAATGTTCGCTTTAAGCTTGACGGTGGACATGTCATTGCAGGATTTGCTGATGCCATTAGTTGTCTTCTGCTAGTTTCTCAGGTATGATGACAACAATACTATCAATGGTATGACAACAAGAAAAGAGGAATTCTGGATGGCATCAATACCAACAGTAAACGTAATTGGCGCCGGTTTAGCCGGCTCAGAGGCCGCTTGGCATATCGCTAATATGGGCGTCAACGTCCGGCTGTATGAAATGCGGCCCAGCAAAATGACTCCCGCCCATCACACGGCGCAATTTGCTGAATTAGTGTGCACGAACTCACTGCGGGCGAATCAATTAGCCAACGCGGCGGGCCTACTAAAGGCCGAAATGCGGCAGATGGATTCGATCGTGATGCAAGCGGCTGAACACCACGCTGTCCCAGCTGGCGGTGCGCTAGCCGTTGATCGGGATACGTTCTCTGCAGAAATCACGGCTGCAATCACCGCGTTACCTAATGTTGAAATTATTAATGAAGAAATTACTAGTCTCCCAGATGGCATTACGGTCGTAGCGACTGGACCATTAACGGCGGCGTCCTTAGCGAAATCGATTCAAGCGTTTAACGACGAAGATGACTTACACTTTTTTGATGCGGCCGCACCGATTTTAACGAAAGATTCGATCGACATGGATAAGGTGTATCTCAAATCACGCTATGACCGTGGTGAAGCGGCCTATCTGAACTGCCCAATGACGGAAGCCGAATTTGACGTTTTCTATGACGCGTTGATTCACGCCGAAATGGCCGAAGCGCATGATTTTGAAAATTCAGATGTCTTTGAAGGCTGCATGCCAATCGAAGTGATGGCACAACGTGGGCGCCAAACGATGCTATTTGGCCCACTTAAACCAGTGGGCCTTGAAGATCCGAAGACGGGCAAACAACCCTTTGCGGTCGTTCAGTTGCGCCAAGATGATGCCGCTGGTGATCTATATAATATTGTCGGCTTCCAAACTCATCTTAAGTGGGGCGAACAAAAACGGGTCTTTTCACTGATTCCGGGTCTGGAGAACGTTGAATTTGTCCGTTATGGCGTCATGCATCGTAATACTTTTATGAAGTCACCGAAACTATTAACGCCAACTTATCAGACACAGCAACGGCCCGATTTATTTTTTGCGGGCCAAATGACGGGTGTCGAAGGCTATATTGAAAGTGCGGCGAGTGGCATCGTTGCTGGAACCAACGCAGCGCGCTTAGCACTTGGTTTAGAACCGGTCGTTTTTCCAACGGACACGATGATGGGGGCGATGGCCCACTATATCACGCATACGAGCGCTAGCAACTTCCAGCCCATGAACGCCAACTTTGGCATTATGCCAAAACTCAAACAGCGCATTCGGGATAAGCGTGAACGTAATACGGCGATTTCTGAACGGGCCTTGGCTGACCTGACGACTTTTAAAGATGAAACGTTGACCGTTAACAACTAAAATATCGCCCCATTGACAGGGTGCATAATTGTGTTTTCCTCCATACTTTGCTAAAGTAGCAACGTATGGAGGTTTTTGCATGGAAACGGATTATTTAACCCTCTTTTTAAAGTACATTCGGGTTGAACGACAGTATTCGGAAGAGACCGCTGCTGCTTATCGGGAAGACATTCAAGCTTTTAATGATTTCTTAACGGCAAATGGCGGCGCGAAAGCGTATACTGAAGTTGACCGGTTGGACGTTAACGTCTATTTAAGTCATTTATATGACCGGCACTTGACCCGCAATTCAATTGCTCGGAAAGTTTCAAGCTTGCGGTCGTTCTATAACTTTTTGGTTAAGAATGATTTAGCTAAATTGAATCCCTTCGTGTACGTCCAACTCAAAAAACACGCGGCCCGCTTACCCCGTTTTTTCTATCAAAAGGAGCTGGACGTATTATTTCAAACCGTCTATGCGGATGATAGCGTGATGGGGGCCCGGAACGCGGCGTTATTAGAAGTTCTGTATGGTACTGGGATTCGGCTGAGTGAGTGTGTCGATTTACAATTAGCCGACGTTGATTACGACCTAAAAATGATGTTGATTCGTGGGAAGGGCGACAAGGAACGCTACGTCCCGTTTGGTCGGTACGCGGCTACCGCGCTTCAGCATTACGAAACCGTCTGTCGGCAGCCCGTGATGGCCAAGTATGGTCAAACGCATCAAACGGTGTTTATTAATCGTCATGGCGGCCCCATTACTGGCGGCGGGATCGAATATGTCTTGAATCAAATCGTTAAGAAAAGTAGTTTAACGGCTGATATTCATCCCCACATGCTCCGGCACACGTTTGCAACGCAGATGCTGAATAATGGCGCCGATTTACGGACCGTGCAGGAGCTGTTAGGTCATACAAGTTTGTCAACGACGCAAATTTATGCGCACGTGACAAAGGAACATTTACAACAAGATTATCGTCAATTTTTCCCACGGGCAACGCGGGAATCGACAAAGGAGACTGAACATGACAACGAAATTTGAAGCAACTACCATTTGCGCCGTTCGCCAAAACGGCCATAACGCCATGGCCGGTGATGGTCAGGTCACGATGGGTGAAAAAGTCGTAATGAAAGGGACAGCCCATAAAGTTCGGCGGATTTATAATGATCAGGTCGTCGTAGGTTTTGCCGGGAGTGTCGCGGATGCGTTTAACCTTGAAGATCGTTTTGAAAAGAAACTCAACGAATTTTCTGGGAATTTACAACGGGCAGCCGTTGAGCTTGCCCAGGAATGGCGCAGTGACCAGGCGTTACAGAAATTGGAAGCTTTGTTGATCGTCATGAACAAAGATGACATGTTACTTGTTTCTGGGAGTGGTGAAGTAATCACGCCGGATAACGACGTCTTAGCCATTGGTTCTGGTGGTAACTTTGCCTTAGCCGCAGCTCGCGCAATGCAGCTACATGCTAAGGATATGAGTGCCAAGGAAGTCGCTGAAGCGGCAATCCATATTGCCGGCGACATTGATATCTTTACCAATCATAATGTGATCTCAGAAACGTTGTAATGTAGGAGGAAACGCTCATGGAAGAAATCAATAAGACACCGAAACAAATTGTGGCCGCGCTTGATAATTATGTTATTGGTCAAAACCAAGCTAAAAAAGCGGTGGCGATCGCGCTACGTAATCGTTATCGGCGGATGGAACTTTCTGCTGAAATGCAGGAAGAAATTACCCCCAAAAATATGCTGATGATCGGACCAACCGGGGTCGGGAAGACCGAAATTGCCCGGCGGTTGGCTAAGATTGTGCACGCCCCGTTTGTGAAGGTTGAAGCAACTAAGTTTACGGAAGTCGGCTATGTTGGTCGCGATGTTGAATCCATGGTTCGTGACTTAGTGGACGTGGCTATCGAGATGGAAAAACAACAGGCTTATTCTGGTGTGCGGGCACAAGCGGTGCAGGCTGCTGACAAACGGCTCGTCAAATTATTAGTACCAGCCCAAAAGAAGCAGGCTAAGAACAATGGTAACGAGTTCCAAAACATGATGAACATGTTTAGCCAGATGCAAAACGGCCAGACCCCCAACGTTGACGATTCAAGTAACGAAGAAGTGACCGATGAAGTTCGTAATCAACGATTATCAGTTGCCGATCAGTTGAAAACGGGGCGCTTAGAAAACTCAGAGGTTACCATCGAGATGGATGACCCCCAGCAAGCCGCCGCGGGTAATAATAACATGCTTGGTCAAATGGGTATTGATCTTGGTGATAGTTTAGGTGCCTTAATGCCCAAGAAGCGGATCCAACGGACAATGCCAGTCTCAGAGGCCCGAGAAATTTTAGTCCGGGAAGAATCCGAAAAGTTAGTCAATAACGCTGATATTTATCATGATGCGATTGTCCGTGCTGAAAATACCGGGATTATTTTTATCGATGAAATTGATAAGATTACTAAGGGTGGTCAGCAAGGTTCCGGTGAAGTTTCACGTGAAGGGGTTCAACGAGATATTCTGCCAATCGTTGAGGGGTCGCAAATTTCAACAAAATATGGTCCCATCAATACTGATCACATTCTGTTTATCGCTTCCGGGGCCTTTGCGGAAAGTAAACCTAGTGATCTGATTGCTGAATTGCAAGGCCGTTTTCCAATTCGAGTCGAATTAGACGATTTAAGCAAGGATGACTTTGTTAAGATTTTGACGGAACCTAAGAATGCGTTGATTAAGCAGTATATCGCCTTGATCGGTACGGACAACATTAAAGTGACGTTCACGATTGAAGCTATCGAAGCGATTGCCACGATTGCCTATAAGGTCAACCATGAGACACAAAATATCGGTGCCCGTCGTTTGCACACCATTTTGGAAAAGCTCTTGGAAGAATTGCTATACGAAGGTCCTGACATGGAAATGGGCGAAGTCACAATCACTGAAAGCTATGTCAACGAGCGAATCGGTAACATTGCACAGGATAAGGATCTTAGTCGTTACATCTTATAAAATTTATCAAGGGGGCGTTTACGCGGATGACAGTCGAATTAAAGAATGAGTACCTCACCGTTTTGATTAATGAAGCTGGGGCGGAATTAAGTAGTGTCAAGTCGAGTGACGGTATTGAGTACATGTGGCAGGCCGACAAAACTTTTTGGGGCCGGCACGCACCCGTGCTTTTTCCAATCGTTGGTCGTTTAAAGGATGACCAGTATACTGTTGCTGGTCAGGCTTATCACATGGGACAACACGGTTTTGCCCGCGACAATGACTTTACGGTCGTCAACCAAACGGCCACACAAGCAACATTTGAATTGACCGATAGTCGTGCGACGCGGGAGATGTACCCGTACGCGTTTCGATTACGTTTGATTTATACGTTGACGGATCATGAATTGACCGTTAACTACAATGTGCATAATCCAGCTAATCAAGAGCTGTTATTTTCTGTTGGTGGGCACCCAGCATTTAACGTACCACTCGCTGATCCGGCGGGCACACTAGCTGATTATAAGGTTACCGTGGCACCACGAAAGGTCTACGCACATATTCCATTACAGGCACCGTTGAACGATGCGGCAAATGCGGATGACTTCGACCTGACCAAGCCATTAGCACTTAGCCGGGATTTGTTTAAGGACGATGCCCTGATTTTGGATTTGAATCATCACGAGACGACGTTAATGTTGGACACTGATCTGGATGATCATGGGGTAGCGATGACGATTGAAGATGCACCATACGTCGGCATGTGGTCACCATACCCCGCAGAAGCGCCGTTCGTGTGCTTAGAGCCATGGTGGGGCATTGCGGATAACGTTGATAGCGACGGTCAATTAAGCCATAAGATGGGCATTAACCGGCTTGCAGCGAACCAGACGTTTGATGCTAAATATGCGATTAGCTTTTTCTAACTAAAATACTGTGGTTTAGTGAAACCGGTCGACAGGTTTGACCGGTTTTTATTGTGGTCTGAAAAGATAGCAAAATAAAGAATTGTATCATCTTACTTTAACTAGAAACAAAAAATACAAACCCAGCACCAAAGCTTACCCGTTCCTAAATAAAAAGACCACTCAGTAATGAAATGGTCTTGAAAGTAACATAATTATTTGCGGTTAGCCCGTTGCTGACGTCGCCAACCAAGTCCGAAGTGTACCAATGATTCGGTCCCGTTTTTGATACGTGCAATATTACTGCGGTGCCGATAGAAGATGAAGAGGGTCAACGCAAAGGCCACGAGTGATAGCAACCAATCTTGATAGTAAAAAATTGCAATCAACGTGACGATTGGAAAAGCCGTCATACTAGCAACACTGACCATACTGGTCGTGTAAACCAACAATAACATGATGGCACTAGCAATTAAGAAGAACTCCCAGTTGTAGGCCAATAAGATCCCGGCACTCGTGGCAACGGCCTTACCACCTTTAAAGCCAATGTAAATTGAGAAAGTATGTCCTAAAATAGCTGCTAGTCCAATCAATAAGGTATACCGGTTATTCATATGAAATAGCAAGGTCGGTTGTAGTGCTGCGATGGTGCCCTTTAGAATATCCATCACCATGACAATTGTCCCAGCGGTCGGGCCTAGGACCCGGTACGTGTTGGTAGTTCCGATATTACCGCTACCTGCTTGACGAATATCAGTGTGAAAGAAAAACTTGCCAATAATGACACCCGAAGGAATCGCGCCAATTAAGTAGGCGATGATCAGCATAATTATTATTTTCAAAGTTGGTTCCTCCTGCAATAGAATCACTCAATATTTTAGCATTCTTTTTAAGATTGTGGGGATTAATTGGTTTAAAAAATGATGATTGCGTGTCAAATTATGAAAATAAAATGATTTTTTGATAATTATTATGTGCCTAAAAGCGGGTGGTTAGGGCCTTTAAAGCGCTAACTGTCAAATTAATCACGCATTTTAAGAACTAGTCGTGACCAGTAATAAGTTTATTCATTGAACTGGCGCTTAGAATCAACATGAGGTAAGCTAGTAAGTGGCTTAATTTTTAAAAGATAGTTTTAAACGCGAACGTGTGTTTGCTATTTTAGTTGTTAACGTGTATGCTAACAGATGAAGAGCCACAAGTGACAATTAGAAATTAACATAATTGTACCTTGACAGGTTGGGGCTTTTAGGACTATTTTATTACGGTTACCTGAAAGCCGCACCTAGTTGAGGTAGATTTTTAAAGATAAAAGGAGTTGTGAGAATGGCCAAGAAAAGCCCAAAATATGATGATTCTTCAATCCAAGTACTTGAAGGATTAGAAGCCGTTCGGAAACGTCCCGGAATGTATATCGGTTCTACGGACGGCCGCGGACTCCATCACTTAGTTTATGAAATTGTCGATAATGCTGTTGATGAAGCTTTAGCTGGCTATGGTAAAGAAATCAACGTGATTATTCACGCCGATAACAGCATCACCGTTGTCGATCATGGTCGTGGGATGCCAGTTGGAATGCATGCTTCTGGTATTCCAACACCTGAAGTTATCCTCACGGTTTTGCATGCTGGTGGTAAGTTCGGCCAGGGTGGTTATAAGACTTCTGGTGGGCTGCATGGGGTCGGTGCGAGCGTCGTTAACGCATTGTCGTCCGAATTGACGGTAACCATCGTCCGTGATGGCTACCGTTACGTTGAACATTTCAAAGATGGGGGTCATCCCGTCGGTACCCTTGAAAAGAAAGGGAAGACTAATAAGCCAACTGGAACGACAATGACTTTTAAGCCGGACGCTAGTATCTTTACAACGACGGTTTATAATTTTCAAACATTGGCTGAACGGTTGCGTGAATCCGCATTCTTACTGAAAGGCGTTAAAATCACGCTGACTGACGAACGGGAAAATCAACAACAAGAGCTGGTCTTCCATTACGAAGATGGTATCAAGGCGTTTGTCAGTTACCTCAATGAAGATAAGGACACCCTCGGGGATATTATGTTCTTTGACGGCACTAAGGAAGGTGTCGAAGTTGAGGTCGCTGCGCAGTACAACGATGGCTATTCGGAAAACTTGTTGTCATTCGTCAATAACGTGCGGACGCCAGACGGTGGGACTCATGAAGTAGGGTTCCGCAGTGCCTGGACGAAAGCGTTCAATGAATATGCTCGCAAGGTTGGCCTATTGAAGGACAAGGATAAAAATTTGGAAGGCTCCGATGTCCGTGAAGGGTTATCCGCTGTTATTTCATTACGAGTACCGGAAAATCTCTTACAATTTGAAGGTCAAACTAAGGAAAAGCTCGGAACACCCGAAGCACGAACGATTGTTGATAATATTGTGAGTGAACAACTTCAATTCTTCTTGATGGAAAATGGTGAATTTGCTCAAATGCTGATTCGCAAATCCACCAAAGCTCGGCAGGCTCGTGAGGCTGCCCGTAAGGCCCGTGATGAAAGCCGAAACGGTAAGCGGCGTCATAAGCAGGAACGGTTACTTTCTGGAAAATTAACGCCAGCGCAGTCTAAAAACGCTAAGAAGAATGAATTATTCTTAGTCGAAGGGGATTCGGCCGGTGGTTCAGCTAAACAGGGGCGTGATCGAAAGTTCCAAGCAATTTTGCCATTACGTGGTAAGGTGTTGAATACCGAAAAGGCCAAATTAGCTGATATTGTCAAGAATGAAGAAATTAATACCATGATTTACACAATTGGTGCGGGTGTTGGTCCTGAATTTGATATTAAGGCCAGTAATTATGACAAGATCATTATTATGACCGATGCCGATACCGATGGTGCCCATATTCAAATTCTCTTACTGACATTCTTTTATAAGTACATGCGGCCAATGATTGACGCTGGTAAAATCTACATTGCGTTGCCACCGCTGTATCGATTACAAAAGAAGCAGAACAAGCAGTTACGGACGGAATATGCATGGACTGACGAAGAGTTAACGCTCAAGACCAAGTCATTTGGTAAGGGCTATGCACTCCAGCGCTACAAGGGACTTGGCGAAATGAACGCGGAACAGCTATGGGAAACAACCATGGATCCTGAAAAACGGACCTTAGTCCGAGTTCGAATCGATGACGCTGCCTTAGCAGAAAAACGGGTCACAACGTTAATGGGTGATAAAGTTGAACCTCGTCGAAAATGGATCGAAAGTAACGTCCACTTTAATTTGGACGAAGACGGGTCGTTACTAGATAACGAGGCCGTCTCATCCGCACATGAGCAAGCCGACGAAGAATTGGCACAACAGCTAAAACAATAGAGGGGGTCGTAAAATGGCAACTGAACAACCAAAAATTCAAGAACTAACCCTTGAAGACGTCATGGGCGACCGCTTCGGCCGTTATTCTAAATATATTATTCAAGAACGGGCCTTGCCAGACATCCGTGATGGCTTGAAGCCCGTACAACGACGAATCTTATACGCCATGAATCAGGATGGCAACACCTTTGACAAAGCGTTCCGTAAGTCCGCTAAATCAGTCGGAAACGTCATGGGTAATTTTCATCCCCATGGTGATTCTTCGATTTATGAAGCAATGGTTCGTCTTAGTCAGGACTGGAAGTTACGGGAACCGCTGATTGAAATGCACGGGAATAATGGTTCCATGGACGGTGATCCGGCTGCCGCCATGCGGTATACCGAGGCACGTTTGAGCAAAATCGCTGGTGAAATGCTTCAAGACATTGATAAAAAGACTGTCGATATGGTCCTAAATTTTGATGATACGGAGTACGAACCAACTGTTTTACCGGCCCGCTTTCCGAACTTATTAGTTAACGGGGCAACGGGGATTTCAGCCGGTTATGCAACGGAAATTCCGCCGCATAACTTGAGTGAAGTCATTGATGCGATTTTATTCCTGATGAATCACCCTAAGGCAACGCTTGAAAATTTGATGGACTTTGTCAAGGGCCCCGATTTTCCAACTGGGGGGATCATTCAAGGCTTAGCAGGTATCAAGCAAGCCTATGAAACTGGCCGTGGGCGTATCGTCGTGCGTTCGCGAACCAAGATCGTACCGCTTAAGGGGAATAAATCACAGATTGAAGTTTCAGAGATCCCTTATGAAGTTAACAAGGCGCAATTGGTGAAAAAAATTGATGAAATTCGCATTCTGAAGAAGATCGAAGGTATCGCCGAAGTTCGTGATGAAAGTGACCGTCAGGGATTATCAGTGGTGATTGAACTGAAGCGTGACGTCAATGCAGAAGGTATTCTGACTTACTTACTCAAAAATACCGATCTACAAATTACTTATAACTTCAATATGGTCGCCATTTATCATCAACGGCCCGAACACGTTGGGCTGAAAACGATTCTAACGGCCTACTTGGAACATCAACGGGACGTTGTAACCCGTCGGACCCAATTTAACTTACAGAAGGCTATGGATCGCCAACACATCGTTCAAGGATTAATCAAGGCGATGTCCATTCTCGACCAAGTAATTAAAACGATTCGTGGTAGCAAGGATAAGAAGGACGCCAAACAGAACTTGGTCAGTCAATTCGATTTCTCTGAGATTCAAGCTGAAGCCATCGTGACAATGCAACTTTATCGGTTAACCAATACCGATGTGACGCAGCTAGAAAAAGAATCAGCTGAACTGGCCAAGGCTATCGCAACCTATCAGCTGATTCTGGTAGAGCCTAAAGAACTCGATAAAGTTTTACGGCGCGAACTAAAGGCCGTTCAAAAAGCCTATCCAACGAGCCGTTTGACTGAGATTCAAAATGAAATTCAAGAATTAAAGGTCAAGACCGAGGTCGTGATTCCACAAGAAGACGTCATTGTCATGATTAGCCATGATGGCTATATCAAGCGAACCAGCTTACGCTCTTATTCAGCGTCTGAGCCTGATGATAACGGGCTTAAAGATGAGGATTATCCAATCTATCTAGCTAAAAATAGCACGTTAGATCATTTAATGATGTTCACCAACATGGGCCATCTCATTTACCGGCCGATTTATGAAATTGCTGACGCCAAATGGAAAGATACCGGTGAGCACATTTCTCAGACGATTGGGCTGGCTGAAAACGAGCGCATCACGTGGGTCTATTCTTTTGAGAACCTTAAAGCTACCGGAAAATTCTTAGTGGCAACTAGTGACGGCTATATCAAACAAACGGCCTTTGCTGATTACACGCCGGGTCGAACTTATAAGACTCGGGCCAGCCAGTTCATCAAAATGAAGTCAGACGATGCAACCGTTGTAACAGTCGAATACTTACCAGCTGCACCAACGGGAACCCTGATTCTGATAACGCAACATGGGTATGGCCTTCGCTATGATTTAAGCGAGGTCCCAACGATTGGTGCGAAGGCGGTCGGCGTGAAATCTATGGATCTGCGCGACGATGCCATTGTACGGGCAACAATCGCCGCAGATGATGATTTGATTGCCATGATTACGCAACGGGGTTCATTCAAGAAGATGAAGGTGGCAGATTTACCCGTGACAAGTCGTGCACGGCGGGGCGTTCAAGTCTTACGGGAGTTAAAAAATAATCCACACCGGGTCGCTGATTATGTCTTAGTTGCTAGTGACGCAAATGGGGTTGCACTTGATGTGCTGACTGATCGTGGTAAGCACCATTCGATCTTGAATGATGATCATCCTACTAGTGCGCGTTATTCTAATGGCTCTTTTGTAGTTGATACTGATACTGAAGGGGAACCTGTTTCTATGCAGATCCATCCGATCCCACTAACGGTATAGTTTCCAATGCGAATACTTGCACGTTAACGGGCATTCGATTAAGATAATATTATAACAGGGTAAAAGATTATGAATTAGTTAAGCTTTATTTACCAATAACAACCGCTTGCTTTCACTTTGAATCTTGTATAAAATTATAGATATCATAAGATGGCGATAAGAAGAAAGGATCAGGTAAAATTCATGAAGACAACTCAAGAAAGTATTTTCTCATCGAAAACGTTAACGTATTTCTTGCAACTAGCTGAAACTATGAATTACACACAGGCAGCTCAAATTTTAGGAATTACGCAACCAGCATTGACCCAACAGATCAAAAAACTAGAGCGTACCGTTGGTGCCCCTTTATTTTATTCCGTTGGGAAAAAGTTACGTCTCTCTGACGCCGGTTACACAATGCTTAACGCAACCCACAGTATTTATAGTGTATTGAACAAGGCAACTGATGAAATCCAGCAGACAACTAGTGCTACTCAAGGAACAATCAATATTGGCGTGCTAGCTTCAATTGAAGACCATGTATTTGAGGATTTTGCCATTAAGTATTACGAGGCCAATCCAAATGTTATTATTTCGTTGCACATGCTGACGCGTAAAGAGATTTGGGAACGATTAGAAAATAATCGGATTGATTTGGCAGTCATGTACCTACCTGATGAAAGTATCAAGAACTGGAAGCCATACCAGTCTAAGAAGATTATCCAAGACGAATTGCTATTCATTTCGGGTGACGAGAAGTTAGCGAAGAAGAAGCGCATCAAGTTCAAAGATACGACGCTCAATCCATGGGTAACGTATCCTGAAAACTATTACTTGGATCAAGTGGTTAAGGAATCTTATAAGAACCAGTTGGCTGATTTGCCAACGGCAGTCGCACGGTTTACGACGCCACAACAGATTTATCGCTTTGTGGCAGCAACTAATACTAACACGGCGTTGCCAAATTCATTTATGGTGGCTAATCCGGCAACTGATAAGCTCCACACGTTGTCATTTGAACCAGCCATCAAGTTTGACTTAAATTTTGTCTTCCGTAAAGATAAGGACCAAATTCCGCGAATCAAGAATTTCCTTGATGAATTTGATGCCTACTTACGGACCGAAGATTATATTTCACGGTTACAAAAGATTAATCAAAAATAAGTTTTAAGGGAGTTTTGTGCTAATGAGTAAGGAATTAGTTTTTGGACATCAAAATCCTGATACCGACGCAATCGTGGCGGCTAAGGCGTTCTCATACTACGAAAATAAGATGGGAGCGGACACTGAAGCAGTTGCATTAGGCGAACCCAACGAAGAAACTCAATTTGTTTTGGATTACTTCGATGAACCAGCACTACGGGTGATTACTAAGGCCAGTGATGAAGTTGACAGTGTTATGCTTGTTGATCATAACGAACCTCAACAAAGTGTGAGTGACATTGCTGACGTAACTGTTAGTCACGTGGTTGATCATCATCGAATTGCTGGTTTTGACACGGCCCAACCATTATTCTACCGGGCTGAACCACTTGGTTGCTGCAGCACTGTCATTTACAAGTTGTTCAAAGAAAATGACATTGAAATTCCAGCCAAGTTAGCTGGATTAATGTTATCTGCAATCATTTCAGATACATTACTCTTAAAGTCCCCAACCACAACGGAAACTGACGTGGCAGTTGTTAAAGACTTAGCTAAAATTGCTGATATTGATTATGAAACGTATGGTTTAGCAATGCTTAAAGCGGGCACTAACCTTGACAGCAAGACTGAAAAGGAATTAATCGATGCCGATGCGAAGTCATTTGAAATGGCTGGCAAGACCGTGCGCGTTGCGCAAATCAATACAGTTGACTTGGATGATGTTTTCAAGCGTCAAGCTGCTTTAGAATCTGCTGCAAAAGACGAAAATGCGAGTGACGGCTATGATTTATTCTTAATCTTGGCTACTAATATCTTAGATAGTAACTCGGAATTATTAGTCGTTGGTAACCCAACGGAACCTGTTGAAAAAGCCTTTGGTAAGACGATTGCTAACAACCGGTTAAGCTTACCAGGTGTCGTTTCACGTAAGAAGCAAGTTGTCCCTCAATTAACGGACGCCTTCAACGCTTAATTTACAGATTAATTTAAAAAGAAGCTACCACTTGTTGGAGCTTCTTTTTTGCATTCTAGCTAGATTGGGGTATGATAAATACTGTAATTAGATTGTACACAACTCAATTATGGAAGGACTGATAGTAATGGATAAACAGCAAGGTGAATTACGACAGCGTCTAACGCCTGAACAATACGCCGTTACTCAAGAGGCAGCGACCGAACGGCCATTTAGCGGTGAGTATGATAACTTTTACCAGGAAGGTATTTACGTTGATGTAGTTAGTGGTCAAGCACTCTTTAGCTCGCGTGACAAATATGATGCGGGTTGTGGGTGGCCATCCTTCACTAAACCAATCGATCAGACTAATCTTAACGAACACCGTGACGAGTCGTTTGGCATGCATCGAACAGAAGTGACTAGCACACAAGCAAACTCACATTTAGGTCACGTCTTTCCAGATGGGCCACGAGATCGCGGCGGGCTTCGTTATTGTATTAATTCAGCAGCACTGAAGTTCATTCCAGTTGCCGACCTTGAAAAGGCTGGTTATGGTCAGTATCAGAGTTTATTTAAATAATTGAGTTAATAAACGGGAGGAATTTAGATGACAGAGACTGCAATATTTGCTGGTGGCTGTTTCTGGTGCATGGTCAAACCGTTTGATCAACAGCCCGGGATCAAGTCAGTCATTTCAGGTTACACTGGTGGTACCGTCGCTAATCCGACGTATGAACAAGTTGCCAGCCACACGACTGGGCATACTGAAGCGGTTAAAATCACTTTTGACCCAGATGTAATCAGTTATGCTGACTTGGTCGAAATTTACTGGCGTCAGACTGATCCAACCGATGCTTCTGGCCAATTTCAGGACCGTGGTGACAGTTATCGACCGGTAATTTTTGTTAATAGTGAAGCTCAACGTCGAACTGCAACTGCTTCAAGAGATGCACTTGCGGCTAGCGGTAAGTTTGCTGAGCCGATTGTGACAACCATTGAAGATGCGAAGCCATTTTATCCCGCAGAAGCCGAGCACCAAGACTTTTATCGACGCAATCCATTCCGTTATCAAATCGAAGAAATGGGTGGTCGTGAGGCGTTTATTAAGCAACATTGGCAATAAGCTAGATGGTGATTAAGCGTTGAAAATGGCTCAGATTTGCGATCTTCGTATCGTTTGAGTCTCATCTCGATAAAAATAAGGCTAAAAACACGAATAAACCAACCTGCAACCACAGCAATCGTCGCTGGGCTAGTAGGTTGGTTTTTGAGTTCAATTATGATTGTTAACTTGCTTGGTACGCGTCCAATGCTGAATAAAATGATTTTTTGACTGAGTCACGAATATTTAAGTAAGTAATATAATCAGATAATTCATGAACATTACTAGTCAAAGGAAAATCAAAATCTGAGTGCGCATAACAAGCGGCTGGCGCGAACGGACCATTTTGTTCAATAAACGGTTCTAACCAACGATAGAATGTCATCAAATCATCCTTTCAATACTTTAGTTAAATTCAATAAAACTAGTTTAACTGCAAAAAGGCGCGTTGTATAGGCGTTTTAAGGCTTCTTAATTAACTAGCAAATTCCACGTAATGCTTGTGACGTGTTTGTAAAGTTATGTAAAGATCGTGCAACAACGTAAAGTTACTTTAACTAAAAAAGCTAACTGTAGCAGTTAGCCTATCAGTGTCACTTAGTCGGTTTTAGTGGCTTTTAAAGTTCGCAAATCACGTTGTCGTAGCAAGTTTTGGTAATATTCGAGGCTGGTTTCATCTAACCGTAGTTGTTGCATGATCTCAGTCGGTTCGGTCGTCCGGTGTTGATTGAGAAACCACAGCATGAAGTCCTGGCGCAATGCAACCGGCTTTAATGGCACACCTAAACGTTGACTATCACCCGCCAAGTATTTATGCAATGCCGCGAGGGTGAGATGTGGGTCGGTTCCGCGTTGACGCTGCTTTAAAAAAAGGTCCGAACTACCACTTTGAGTCTGTAATGGCTGCAAATAGGCCCGTAGTTTAACCAGAAAAGCCTGTTCTACTGCTGTAAAGGTAATTGCATTCAACTGCTGATAAAACCCTGGGGTTAGCATCTCCGTGGCAGTATAACCCTTGGTCGTTAGTAACAAGAATAAGCGGGTGTATGGATGCAGATCATCCATTGCTAACCATGCCGCTAATTTCTCTGGCCAGGTCGTTGTTTGTTGACGATTGGTCAAGGGTTGCCCTTTAATTGTAAAGGTTGGTAAAGTTGTAATAATTCGGTGTGAAAATAAATAGCTAAAGTAGCCGTTTAGATTCGACAGACATTTGTTCAGTGTCGATGTTTTGAATTGGCGTTGTTCACGGAGCATTGCCAAGTAAGCTTGAATATCATTCTCAGTTAAATCTGCTAGTAATTGATCCTTAGCAAAGGTCTCATTGAAATGCTGCTCATAGTTGAAAAAGTCAGCCAAGGTTAATTCATATTGCTCAATCGTACTAGCTTGCTTGCCAGCAGTTTCTAATGAGGCGAGAAAGCTTTTAGCATACGGAAATTTAGCGGTCATTGATAGTAGGACATCCTTTCTGGGTTAGAATTCTTACTTTAACTAAAACATAAATTTACAACAAAAACAAGCGATTTGACCGATGCTGAGAGACGCGTTCTAAGCGCGTGTTCGTTTATTAGTTGAAGAAGTTGTCCCTTAAATAAACCGTAAAATCGATGTTAGTTATCAGCAAATCATGAGCGTGCATGCAAACTAGTGATAATTGGATTTAGGAGTCTGAAAACATTTGAACTTTTAGTGATTCAGATAAGTTGATCCGAATTAACGAAAAATGCTCGGTTGAAATTCAATCGACTAATTTTAGTGTTGATGTTTGTGAATCATAAAAAATAATTTAAGTTAAGCGGACGTCTTGAAAAATTCTGAACAGTTAGAGCCAGCAAAATGATTGCGACAAAATGACAATCTGAGAACTGAATCACCAGAAAGCTAACTTAAAATCAAAAAATTACCACAGGGGACCTAAATCAGGTCGTGGGGGAGCAATTTTGTTTTTAATTCTACTTTGTATAATATATATTATGTAAACTAGAAAATGTAAAAAAAGCCCCCTAGCTAGATTTACCCATAATCCACACATAAGCCATCATAATCACAACAAACCGCTTTTATCGCGTGAATTGTCATCAAGTTTACTGCTAGCACAGCGATAATTTTTGAGTGGCAAATTAATTTATGGCACATTTTTATAAAATCTACTGAACTCACTGAATCATATTGATGTGACTTACCGTGAATATATGATTATGATTCATAAGGTGGCCACCATGCATCATGAAATAGCTTTTGACTGTGTTAATGATGTTATTGCTCATAACTGTTAGTCAATCGACTGAATTGCTGTGCACCTTGGGTTTAAAACTGGCTTTTAGAACGTAATTGTTTATCAAGCCGATTTATTGAATCGATGGTTTGCTAACGACAGCCTTATTTTTTCAAAAGACATGATTTGCCATGGACCGGAAACGCCAAAAACCGTATCATGACAGTGTTCAATCACGCGCTTAACTGAATCATCAGCCACGTTCAAAAATGTTAAAGATGTGTAATTTAGACCAGTCTGTAATACTAATTTATCTGGTCGGCAACCACATCAGTCTACCGTAATTTATATTAGAGGCCGCTTGCTAAACACCATAAATGTGAGTGGCATCCTTGAGTACTGCGGTTGTATGAAGCCCCGGTAATTAACGGCAACTAGCCTAGCTTTCAACTGTTTTTGGACGATTATTAGTCAGAATTGTGGCTTGACAACTTGTTAATTTCAGACCATTAGTCCTAAAATTAAGCGTATTTATTGAAGCTGATTGTGCCAGTCAATTTAGTGTCAACAATTATTGCAGACTACGAACAATAATTCGCCATGGCCTCATATGTTTGTTGGACATGTGCTAGATCAAAAGTTTGGTGAATAATTTACCGGGGTGATGGGTTCTTTCAATACCACGGCTAATAAAATTGTGTAATTTGCAGCAAGTTGTCACGAACGCAATGTCATCACGCAAACCGATATTACGCCCAAATGGGTCGTTGGGGTTCATTTCAACCTTTTGTGACAACCCCTACCCGGCCCAAAATAGCACCCGGTCGCCCTACTCTTAAGCCTATTCCATTTCAACGCATTCTAAAACCGCTTCAACACCAGTTTTATCGGATCAATTGGGCAATTCAATGGTTTTGACGACAATATCCATTGCAACACACGTTTTGGCTGAAGCCTGGCAGATTGACATGACGGCTCATAGCAATGATTTTGCTAGCCCGCGTAATTACGCCGAACCACCCCCCGCACTAACAGCGTCATCCATCGCCCATAGTACTGACTGTCGCCCTGCTTAAGTTGCACGGTCGCCCTAGCTTGAAACCCGTTGCCATGACATGTTGGCGAAGAGCAATCAATCATTTAGTGGTCATCACCGGGCTGTCCTGGCACCTTGACGAGCGCCCAATCGGCATTAGTAAATGGGGATTACGGGCCATTAAAGTCAATTGATCCGTGGTATTTGCTAACGATACTGGCAGTGCCAGCTATTAACTATGACCGTAGCCACAATAATTTGATGGTACAAATTAGACGATCTGTCCCCTTTTAAACATTATAAAAAGATTATTACTGAAGTAACAGTCACTACTGTCAGTAATAATCTTTTTTATATCATCAGTTTAATTTTCATTCAGTGAACTTCGAACGCTAACGATTCATTTGGGTATTGATCTTGAAATGGCCACTGCCACTCAACTCTGCTTGATTTGACGCCGCCAGAGCTTGGCCTCCGCGATCCCGCAAGTCATCAACATAAGGATTGGTAAGTACAAGATAATATGATAGCGGCCCTGTACTTCTAATGGTAAAGCACTTAAGGTGAAACCGTCTAACAAAAGCGCTGCCATTAGCAAATAGTGGTTAAGATAGTGTTGATGCCATAGCAGTCCCAGCCCCATTAAAACACTGAATAACGCAATCACCAGCATTGCCTGCCAATAAACCGTCGCACTTGTAATCAATATAGGGGCTAAATAAAACCAGTGGCGGTTAAGCAAACCGGGATGATGGCTTAAGTTATATAAGCTCCAATCATAGCCATAATCCTCACGAATAAAGCCCTGCATTTTTTCATTAACAAATGACCCCAACTGTGGCTTGATTTGTTTGAGATTAGTCTGCAAAGTCCTCGCCATCGTTCGTGTGATTCGCGGATAGGCTTGCGTCAACGTGGGCGCCACCCGTAATTCGTGGCTGACGGTAGCTTGTAGTGCCGGGCTATAGGTCCCGTGACTTTTAACATCTGTCCCCGTAGCCAGGCTGTATAAAGTTTCAACTTGGGCTGGCGCAACCTTAAAGCCATATAACCAGCTGTCGAGATTAGTCGCTGTGAACATGAGCCCTAACACGACCGCAATGTATATGAGGAGCTGACGTACTTGAACGCGGTAAAGGTGGTGAGACTTAAGCAGGACACACAAACTCATCAAACCCAGTGCAATTAGCCAGACGCCCATGATTGGCCTCAGCATATTGGCCACGACAGTCATCACGATCGCTAACGCTAGGTATAGTCGTCGATCCGTGATTGTGGTCGTCGTGAGTGGAACTAATGCCCGCGTCAGCGCATACATCATGAGTAGGACGCTGGTGAAAAAGAACGGTTCACCACCATTTAAGAGCGTGCCGTACAGCCAATAAGCTGGAATCCAGTAAAAAATGAGGGCAGCCATGATGCCTAATTGTCGTGAGAGCCACCGTGCGACTAGCCAGTAAATTAAGACCATATCGACTAAAGTACACCCAATATTGATTAGTTGGCTGACAAAAAAGTTGGCCCCGCCAAAAGCCGCGACTAAACTGTAGCCGTTCGCGATATTTAAAGCGTGCGGAAAAACGACGTAATTGCCAACGATACCATGGTGTAACAGTTGGGTCCAGGTGAATCCTTGGGCACTAAACGCGGCTAGTGTATGGTAATTCCAGAAATCTGAGGTCGGGTCGATCTTTAACCCTGCAACTAGTGGAAATTTTAAGATAGCTAACCCCATCAGTGCTGCAACTAACCAGCTAGTTTGGTGGCGGCTCAACCACCAGCTGCCAAGGCCAATCGTGGCACCAATGAACAATACGAATAAACCAGCGCCTATCCAAGCACTGATTGCGAGGTGTAATTTCAGGTTGACTTGCCAGTTGGCGACAATCATCCACCCGAGTAAGGCAGCTGCAATCGTGAGAACGGTAATTTGAAATATCTTATAGCACCACTTCATCGGCATGCACCTTCATCTCAATATGAGCGTTTTAAGCCAGTATCTGGATATTTTGCAACGCGGGTCGTAACACCATGGTGCGTTTTGGCCCACCCCGTTTGACCACGTAACTGTCGGTAAATGGCGACGTATGGCGTCAGGCTAATGATCAATAGGAATGCTTGAAAGGTTAAACTCTGCTTGAGAGCATCTAAGAAGCCAACGGGTTGTTTCACGACGGCACAGTTGCGTTGATACAGTGCTGCTAATACCAAGCAAGCCGAAAAAGCAATCACCAGTAATGTCCCGATAGCCAAGTGATGCCACCCAACTTGCCAATGTTGTAGGCTACGGCTCACAAGCACGACTAACGTGATTAGACTGGTCAGTGGCACGATACAACCACTGATAGGCATCAAAATCCAAAAGGTCGTGTCCAATTTTTGAAAATGGTTCAGACGTCCCGAACGCCAAAGTGCTGGTAGATAACGCATGCATTGAACGGCACCCTGACACCAGCGTACCCGTTGACGAAAAAATGGGCGTAGTTGTTCAACGGCCTCTTGCTGGACAACCAAGGTATGATCAAAGGCCGTTCGCGTACCACCTAGCAGCCAGGTCCGCAAAGTGAATTCGAGATCTTCAAGTAAGCTATTCCCCCACGGATTCTGTAACGCTAAATCTAGCCGGACGAACTGACCATTACCTGACGCAATTCCCTGACCAAGGCGATTGCGTAACTGTTGGGTAGCATTATTAACCCCCATGAATTCAAAATTCTGCATCTTAGTCAGCCAGTTGGGCTGATTGTAGATATTCACGCTCGTTTGAATCATGGCCAACTGTGGTTCTTGTTCAAAGTGCGCCAGTACCCGCGTCAAATCAGCAGTATTCATGAATGCGTCCGCATCTAGGACCCCCACGATCGTCCGTTGCGGATCAGATTTTAGCGCTAACGTCTTATGAATATACTGGACGGCAGTGTTGAGGACGGCCCCCTTACCTGCACGCTGGTTGCCCGTGCGGTGTAGGATTTGTAAGAAGCGCGACGATGACTGAGTTAACAACAGTAGACTGTGATCAGTCGAATCGTCATCGACGGCAATGATCTGGGCGTGAACGGTTGGTGGTAATTGTTCGAGTGATTCAGTAAGTTGCGTAATCGTGCGCGAGATCACGTGTTCTTCATTGAGCACCGGAATGACCAAAAATAATTCATAGGGTGTGGGCCCTTTTTCATAGCTTTGAATGGGCTCCCGATAGTGATTGATCAACAATAAGTTAATAATAAAATACAAGTAAAAAACAACTGAAATCATAATTGCAACTCTG
Organism: Lactiplantibacillus sp. ME-2; assembly: GCF_022549155.1. Lineage (NCBI taxonomy): Bacteria > Bacillati > Bacillota > Bacilli > Lactobacillales > Lactobacillaceae > Lactiplantibacillus > Lactiplantibacillus sp. ME-2. The sequence goes on along the minus strand of NZ_JAKZEQ010000012.1, from coordinate 50,585 downwards.
ATTATTATCATCATAACTCCCCCATCGAAACTTATTAAGAAGGTATTATACGCATACTTTTTTAAAATGCCTATTATTTATGTTATGAAAACATAGTGAACGAATCATGCCTATTCTTTACGTCTTTTTCACGAGAAATTTACACTTATTCGGTAGTTAGTGCCGTACATAAATTGGTAGGATAGTATTATTAACTAATAAGGACGGCGGAGATTGATGAAAAAAGCAACTTGGGGATTACTCGCATTATTGATTGGACAACCGATCGTCATTTACACCGCGCAACGGGCCCTATTAACGACGATTCCGAGTCGCTATGGTCTGCTGGGAGCAATCGCTTATACGAGTGATCCGCACCATTATTTGGCGATGCTTGAGAGTGCGCTTATTCCGGCCTTATTAATCGCGCTTAAGCCGCTAAATCGGTATGCGGCACCCTATACTTGGTCAACGATTTTGAAAAGGACGCTCGGCTGGTGGCTATTTGGAATGAATTGGTTTATTCTGATCAGCCTGTTTGTTCAAGCTAGCTGGCTAAGCTGGGGTATCTTTCTTTGGTCACTCGGTGGCGCCATGGTCCTGCTCGCTAAATTATTAGGTGTCCTCAGTCAGTGAGTTAATCTGAAACGACAAAAAGATACTGGGTAGTCAGCAACATACCCAGTATCTTTAAATTAGTTAGTTGGTTTAATAACTAGTCATGGTGTAGTAGTGGTGTCAACATATCAATGATCCCCACTGAAGCACTTGGAAAGGCAAAAATCTTCTGACTTAACGTTGTGGCGGAGACGTGATCAGCAATAATCATGGTCAGTAAGTTAATCAGGTCTGGTGCGCCATTACCATAGATTGAGGCACCGACGAGGTAATTCTCTTGGTCAAAGACTAATTGTAAATCAGCGTCGACCTCGTTTTGATACTGAAAGGCTAACAGTTTACCATATGGCAGCGCTTGAACGTGAAAGTGTTCAGTATCATGCTGGGCAGCCTCGACACTGACACCGACTTGGGCGATTCTTGGTAGCGTAAAGACGACCGCTGGAATGACCGGATAATCAATGGCGGCAGTGCTACCAAGCAGTTGGCCGGCAATGTAGTTAGATTCAAAGATCGCGGTCGGGGTTAGCTTCGGCAAAGTCTTACTAATGACATCACCACTGGCGTAAATGTTTGGAATGCTTGTCCGCAAATGGTCGTTGACGATAATGCCGTGCCGGTCGGTCTTAATGCCAACTTTCGTTAGTCCTAAGTGTTCGATGTTTGGAATCCGACCAGTGGCCGCAATGATATCATCACTCTCAATCTTCAGGCCGCTGGCAGTGGTTGCCATTAACCCTGTGGCCGTTTTAGTCACTTGGCTAAGCGCTTCGCCAAAGTGGAAGTGCACCCCGGCTGCCTGTAGATGTGTGATCATCTTTTTAACGTGTTCTGAATAAAATGCGGGTAGTGCTCGATCGGCAAACTCAATAATATGCACTTCTGACCCTAGTAACACGGCCATGTTGGCAAATTCCAGCGAGATGATTCCAGCACCAATTAAGGTCAACCGTTTAGGCATGGTTGGTAGGTCAAGAAAATCACGACTGTCATGCATCAGGTCCGCACCCGGGATAGCCAGCTTGGCTGGTCGTTGTCCGGTCCCGATGACGATGGTATCCGCTGTATACGTGCTGTCCGCTACTTGAACAGTGTGGGTATCAGTCAGCTCACCATGACCGGTAATAATTGTAATCCCCAATTGTTTGAAGACGGCCGTCATTTGTACCGATAAAGGTTGAATGACTTGTTGCTTATAGGCCATCAACTGTGACCAATCGATGGTGGGCGTTGTGTTGACGCCAATCCCTTGATATTGTTTGAGTTGTTCAGTCAGCTCGAAGGGACCGTCTAACAGAATCTTAGCATCACAGCCAAAGTTAGTGCACGTCCCGGCGATGGTATCTTCTTCAATGATTGCTACCTTATGTTGCGCATGTGCTAGGGCCACTGCCGCATGCCACGTTGCGTGCCCGCTACCGATAAAAATTGTGTCATAATCTGCCATTAGAGATTCCTCCTAAAATTATATTTCAGTCGTACGCGATTGAAACGGTCAATAAAAAGGCCCGTTTAGGCCAAATCCTGTGATAATGCGGTAATAATCTTCTGGTTCAGGGCCAGTGCTTGTTGATATTCATCGACAGTCAGGTGGTAGCGACTGATACAAGTTGCAATCGCGGCTTCGATTGGTGCTTGTTGTTGCTTACCCTGCGTCGTGAGATGAATGAGTAACTGGCGCCGATCTGTTGCCGGTCGCTCGCGCTGCAACCACCCTGCGTCTTCCATGCGTCGCAAAAGCGGTGTCAAGGTGTTGCTGCTTAAGCGCAGAACCTGACCTAACTCGTGTAATGACTGGTCGTCGTGTTCCCACAATGCCATTAGTACGAGATACTGTGCGTAAGTCAGTTTGAATGGTGTTAACGCTTCGACATAAAATTTGTTAAATAACCGATTGGCATTGTATATGCTAAAACAAAGTTGATTAGCAAGGTCAATTTCTGGTGTCATGCGGATGCTCCTTTCAATCGTGTGCGATTGATTATCAGTATAAGCCCCTTGCCCGTAAAAAACAAGGGGTAAATAAATTTGTAATCTGCTGGTCGCCACAGACAGCGACTAATTCTAAACTTGTAAAAGCAGTTCACTCAAAAGCCTTTACTGCCCTTAGTCTTGGGTCAGTGACTTGATCATGAGCAAATCGGTTTGGCGATCGTCCCCCATCACAAAATCGTGAGCACTGAATTGTTCAAAGCCCCACTTCGCATAGAAGCCCTTCGCGGGTTCGTTATGCTCCCAAACACCAAGCCAGATCTTCTGCTTATGATCAGCTTTAGCAATTTGAATCGCTTGTTGCATAAATTGATTACCGAGCCCTTGGTGTTGGAAAGCTTTTCGGATATAGATTCGTTCGACTTCTAAAGTGTCTGGACCCATTGCTTCTGATTGTGCCGCACCGGTGTTTAATTTCAAGTATCCTAATGATTCACCGGCTCGTTCAACAAAATAAAATTGTGATTCGGGTTCCGCTAATTCATGGGTTAACTTGGGCAAGTTATATGCATCTTGTAAGTATGCGGCCATATTTTCAGAGGTGTTTTGTGCACCAAACGTGTCCTTAAAGGTTTCAATACTGATTTGTTGTAGTTTGTTCACGTCAGCAGTGGTGAGCCGCCGTGTCGTAATTTGTGACATGATCAATTCCTCCTATAGTTTCCTAGCAAAAACAGTCGGTCACACAATCAACGCTGTAAATGCGCTAATGATGTGACTGACTGCTTTATCTTAACATATTATTTAGCCTTTTTACCCCAATCAGGGATAATCTTACCATCTTCACTAATGGCGAGACCGTCGTTATTTTCTAACTCAGCTGCGTTCGGATCCTCGAAGTCATTTTCAAGCGCATCCACGAAACGAGCTGTCGACTTACCATCTAGATCATCAAAGAAGAAGTTCACAAAGCCGTCCAATTTAGCTTGGTCAACTTGTGGATGTTGCAACTGGTTGATCAACTCACCCGTGTTTTCCGCTAAACTACCAGGAATAAAATCAAAGTAGTTGAAGTAAAAGCTCCGGGATTGCATGTAATCCGCTAAGTCTGGCGCAAAGAAAATCATTGGCCGGTTCAGTAGTGCGTATTCGAAACAAACTGATGAGTAGTCAGTGATTAATTGGTCAGCAACGAGTAATAAATCGTTGATCTCACGATAATCAGAAACATCGTAATAGAAGTCCGAATATTCATATGGTAACGTTGGTTTGTTTTGCACAAACGGATGAATCTTCAGTAAAAAGACGTAATCTTCGTGTAACGCTTCGTAGATTGCTCTAAAATTCAACATTTCAAAGGGATAGTATGCTGATTGCTGACCATTGCCACGAAATGTTGGGGCAAAGAGAATGACTTTTTTGCCCTTGATGAATGGCAAATCTTGCGCGAGCCGTTCCCGGATTACCTGTTTCTTGGGCTCATCGAAAAAGATATCCGTCCGCGGAATTCCTAGCGGCTGAATCTTATCCGGCGCAATTCCAAATCCTTCCGCGTATTTATCCGCGATGTTATGCGAAGAAACCAAGGCTTTGGTGTAATTGCGATGATTTAACGATTGAACCTTAGGACCACCAGGCATCCCCAACCGGCTGTAACCAAATGTTTTAAAGGCACCGACCGCATGCCATACCTGAATCAAATCCGCATTTTCCCGGATATGCAATGGGTAAACTAGTGGGTAAAAGTCATCTAAAATCACATAGCGACTAGTAGCCAACGCTTTAGCCAACGTTCGAACCTCTTTCCAGGATTTTTTGGTTTTAATACTTGGCTTCAAATAGAATGAAATCTTAAAATCAGTATTGCGACGTTTTAATTCCTGGTAGATAAACTCGAAATTACCGGAGATTGTCACCCGACTATCGGAAACAAATGAAATTTGTTTCTTATGAATCGGTTGAAGGCAGTACCACCGATACCAGAGTTTTAGCGCCCGGCGTTTAATGGCACGCATCGCTACACTATCTAACCCGACATCTTCAGTAAACTCATTTTCAAGCGGGTTGACATCACTCAGTTTATATGAAGTGACCTTTAAGGCTTGGGCGGCTAAATTATACCGAAAAATTAGACTGTATGACTTATTGCTTTTCGCTGAATAGCTTGTCATTTTAGTCGTATAATTTAAGTCTTGCTGTGTTTCCACCACTTGACCAATGGAGGTTCGTCTGATAATCCAACCATTACCTAGATACTGTTTTAATTGTATCTTGATTTCATAAGTGCCTGGCGTTAGCGGTTTACCCTCACTGAGTGTCGAAAAGTTGATGTCACCATGATACCCGGCATATGGAAAATCAGCGTTTTGACCACGAACGTTGATCAACGGAATTTCTAATTCTTCATTCGTCTTGCTAGTCAAAATTAAGCTTTTAATAATTCGTTCAGTATCTTGTTCGGGATACTTTTCAAACCACGCCATTCCCTCAATCACTAAGTAAGAACTGTTGAATTCCAGCTTAGTCACTTGACGTTTGATCAATGATTCGGCATCTTTCTCAATTCGCAATGTATTTAGAAAATCAACGTCTTCCTTGGTCGTTTGTGCGTCCTCAACCAGTTCACGATTACGAGTATATTGCGGTTGATTCCGTCCGTATACGATGCGACGCGCGATTCGTTTTAGTCGTTGTATCATCTAATGTTCTCCCCCTGCTAATTTTTCAACAAATTGAACGACCCGTTCGGTATTATGCCCATCTTGATGTGGAAATGTCTTTTGCTTTAATTCATGTACATAAGATAGATCCATATGATCAACTTCCTGATTAATAAAATCGACAACTCGCGCCGCTTTGCTGAAGTGCGGTGCTTGCAAATATTGATAGTAATCGACATAGAATCCAGATGTTTGCATATAATCATCATAATCAGGCGTATACAGAATGATTGGTCGTTCAAAATAACTAAACGTCAATGATAATGACGAATAATCGGTTATAAATAAATCAATCGTTGGCATCAGCGTCTTAACCCGCTCAGCATCTTGGAAGATATGCACGTTGGATGGTAGCGTCATCGCTGACAGTTTTAAGTACGGATGCAGCGAAATGTACAGTTCCCATGGACCGGTCAGCTGCTGACAGGCCGCAATCATGTTGTTGACATATCCCATGACTTGCTGCTTACCCTGGACACCTTGCCGATAAGTCGGTGAGTATAGAATACGACGGGCGGCGAGCCGCGGTTGTTGTGGTTGTCGATTAAGCAACGAGTCGACCATTGGCGATCCAGTGGCAATGACGTGATCTTGATTGATAGCCATGGCATCTAGATAAGCAGGCTGATCAGACTTTGCATTGATCAAGACCCAATCATAATTTGTGTGCGGCTTCATGACGCTCTGATCAGCATTCGGTAAGCTGAGGCCAAACTTTTTCAATGAACCAATGGCATGCCATAATTGTACCACTTGATTATCATCATGTTTGTGAATTGCGTAAAGTGGAAAAAAGTAATCATCGATCACAAAGACGTCAGCCCTGGCAATCACGTATAGCGCTTTAATGGAGGCGAGCAAGAAGCCCACTTTTCCAGCCAGGGTGCGGTCATAATGATAGCAAAACACAGTAACCGGTTTAACGTTGGCAGTTTTTAGGCCCTGCTCAAGAGCTGCCAAATTGTCGTTTAATTGACCGCTGCGCATCGTGGCAAGTGTGATCCGTCCCTTCTTCGGGCCAAACACTTTATAAAAAAATTGATAGAATAAATTAAAGCTCGTGTGTAGTAACACGAGCTTTACCGTCTTTAGACGTCCCATTCCATCACCTCCTTGCCCCAATAATTAGTAAGTGCACTATCAAAGAAGTTGGTAATGTCTTGAATGGAACTCACTTTTTGAACGTAGCCAACTAAATTTTGCAACCGTTCGCGAGTGACTGGACTGGAGGATAAAATATCAACGGCACGTTTAAAATCTTCACGGCTGCTGCGACTGACGCCTCGTAACGTCAATCCTTCTGCAAGGACAGACCGGGTATCGATACCGACTGGGTTTTCAGAGACGCCCATTAGAATGGCAGTTCCCATCGGTTGAATATGCTGGATAATTTGTTGAATCGCTGCTTCACTGCCCTGGCCGCCGGTACATTCTAAGGCCTGACTGACCTTGACATCGGCTGGAATGTCATCGACCAGGTAAGTTTTGTCTGCAAATGAGAAATAATCTAACTTGGATTGATGCCGACCGAATACCAGCAACTGACTGTCTGGAAAAATTTGCTTAACCAGAGTCGCTGTAATATAGCCCAAGTTACCATCGCCCCAAATACCTATAACCCGTTGGTCCTCATCCATGGTACTTTCAAGCTTGGTTAATGCTTGAACGCCGACCGAGACCATCTCAATGAATGCGGCCATGTGTGGATCGAAGTCGCTTGGCATGGTGATTGCGCGGTCGCGTCGTAAACAAACATATTCTTGCATAAAGCCGTCGTAGCCGCTTGAACGGAATCTTGAAGAAGGTAAATAATTTTCCTGAATGATTGAATCCTTCTTAACGGGCGTATTAGGCACCATTGCGACGAGCGTCCCAGGCTTATACTCATTTCGAGGATCATAAACGACCTCACCCACGGCCTCATGGATCAGCGCCATTGGTAGCTTAGCACGTAATGCGGCTTGGGAGCGTTGGCCAAAGAAATAGCGCGTGTCAGCATGGCAGATCGATAAGAACTTTGGCCGCACGATCAAATCATCGGCGTCTACCTCTTCGGCGACCGTTTCAACTTCAAATTGACGGGGACTTACTAAGCGATAAACTTGATTTAACATCTTATGACCTCTTTTCTACTAATGCTGATGCAACGCGTAAGTCAAACGGCGTTGTGATTTTAAAATTATAATTTTCACCACGTACTAAACTAACCTTTTGACCAGCCAGCGAGCAGATTTTGCATGAATCAGACAGTGATGCCTTTTGTTCGGAGCTGAGTGCGTTATATGAGTCGATCAATGTTTTGATGTGAAAACTTTGAGGGGTTTGACCCTGATACATTTCGGAACGAACCGGAATATCGGTCACCTGATCATTAGCACCGCGGACGATTGTATCGATTGCTGGGACGACAGTATCGACTGCTTTATTTTCTAAAACGGCGACGATATTGTCGTTAATGATACGTTGTGTGATGAACGGCCGAACTGCGTCATGGGTAACAACAACATCATCGTCTTGAATCCCGTAATGATCTTGGATATAGTTGATTCCACTCATTAGTGTTTCGTTACGGTCGGCCCCACCAACGACAACGTGAACGCGCTCATCGGTGATGTACTTTTTAATGATATCTTCAGTATGGCTGACCCAATCGGCTGGACAGACAACCAAAATGGCATCAAAGCGACTTTCAAGTGTAAATTTTTCGATGGTATGGATTAAGATTGGTTTGTCGGCAAGCAGCAAGAATTGCTTTGGCATCGGAACATTGCCCATACGAGTTCCTTTACCGCCGGCTAATATTTGTGCATAAATCATATCTACATGACCCCATTCATTATTTAAATTATGTGGATAATGATAAATAAGAATTTTATGTTTTTTGTGAATAAATATGAAAGAAGTGTGACGTTCCTGGTAAGAATTGTTTTTTTATTTATTTGGTTAAAGTAAGATTATACGATTGGCTTAAATATATCTACGTATCCCGGCGCTCAATTTACAGGTAAAAGTGCCTAAACATACCTTTTAACACCATTTATGTGCATTAATTGGTATACTAGGCCTAGAAAAACTAACGAAATGGTTGTGATTATCTTTGACTCGTCTACGAAACTCTGGGTTGGACTTCTCTGTCGCGACGCTTAACTTCTTGGCTAACGTCGGTATTGTCCTGCCCTACGTTCTAATTCTCTTTAAGTATCAGCAGACCCACAACGCGAATTACTTAGCTGCGATCGTGGTCTTCTACGTGGCCCGGGCGGCGAGCGTCTTTGGGACTAAACACCTAAACCTCAAGGCTAGTAGTTATTTGCTCATTTGCCTCTGGCTGGGTGCGCTTGGTAGCTTGTTGTTCAGTTTGACGGCTAACATCGTGGCCGTGCTGGCTGGGGCCCTATTCTTAGGATATACATCCGCCAACATCTGGCCCTATTACTTGACGATCAAGTTACACTTGTCCGCGCAGACGGATTTTAAGTTAAAGAAAATTTACTGGTTAATTTTCTTAGTTCTCGGCATTCTCTTTGTGCTAGATTTTGCGCTGAACTGGGGTTACCGGCTTGCCTTTATCCTACTGGCGCTACTATTTATCATTGCGTTGCCTGCTGGCCGTTTGTTGAGTCAGTTTTCGCTCGCATTTTACGATCAACACGAAATGGCCCAAGTACGTCCCATCAAGCCGTGGCGCGTTGTGGTCTTTATCGTCTTCTTTGCTGCGATTGGTTTACTGACGTTACTTCGTAAGGCGAGCCTACAAATCGCACTACCGGCCGTATTAGGAATTATCGTCGTGGCCATTGTTCTACTAAATCTAGAACTAGCTGCTGATTGGCAATCCATGCCGGCTAACAAACTACGGATCGTTGATCGGGGCTTTTTACTGAGTTTTGTCCTACTGTTTAATAGTTTCTTCGGTGTCTTTGTCTTTGGCAAAATGGGGATGTACCTGGTCTTCGCCATCTATTTGTTGGGCTTTGAGACCGGCCGGCCACTATATTTATTATTGGGACGGCATGACTTACATCGTGCCACCACGATTGCGCGCGGTGGCTTGATTGTCGGCCATTTGTTAGTTGCCACGGCCCAACCCGTTTTATACGTTGCCGGTTTGCTCCTGATCTCGTTGTACGTCGGTTTTGAAAACCCAGCCATTAATACTAGCGTTTATGCCACTGAGGTTGATGATCCAGATCTCGCAATTATTCATAAATATCGCTTTTCCACTTATGGGGGCCTGCTTTGTCAACTGTGTTTCTTCGGCCTCTTAGTAATTGTTAGCAGTTTTCGACAATTAAACTTGCTCAATTTCTTCAATCCAGCTTCAACCGCTTTGAAGAACACTTATCTAGTAGGGATGGTTTGGCCCTTAACGGCGATTTCTCTGATTGTTACGCTGGTCACGCTCTACGGTCAGTATTATTTCAAACGAGCACAGTCAAACGACTAGGCACCATCTAAGGAGGCTTTACGACCATGATTTTTATTGCAAGTGCTGCAATCATCCTGCCACTGATTCTTCTCGGGGGCCTGAATTTATCCGCGACCCGTGGAATGACCATTAGCGCTCTGGTGGTGATTATTACCGGCTACTTTTTCTGGCAGATTAGTCCAACGGTCCTCACCGCCTCAATTTTGCAGGCGATTCATAAAGCCCTCCCCATCTTATGGATCTTATTTGGCGCCTTACTCATGCTCAACTGTTTGCGTGCCACTGGTGCAATCGACCGGATTAACCAGGGCTTTCAAAGTTTGTCTGCTGACATGCGGCTACAAACCGTTTTGGTAGCCTTCCTATTTGGGGGCTTGATTGAAGGTGTCTCGGGCTTCGGGACCCCAGCGATGGTCACTGCACCATTACTAATTGCACTCGGCTTTTCACCCATGGCGGCCGTTATCTTGGCCTTAGTGGCTGACTCGACCCCCGCAGCGTTCGGCGCCGTTGGAACACCATTGACCGTGGGACTGAGTAATGTGACCGAAAAAGCATCCGTCTTGAACTTGATTGGCCTGCGCATCACGCAACTCGATTTATTCGTTGGTGCGCTAATGCCAGCGGTGCTCATTTTAATTCTCATCATGTGGTTTGGCCCTAAGGCACACCGCTTGAAAAGCTGGCTTTCCGTCTTACCTTGGGCGTTAGTGATCGGTTTCGTTTACAGTCTACTGGCACTCCTCAGTGCTTGGCTAGTGGGTTATGAATTTGTTTCAATCATCGCACCGCTGGGAACGCTGGTTATTGCCATCATCACGATCCGATTGCACTGGTTGTTACCAAAGTCGAGCCAGTTGACGCCATGGCGGACGAACGGGATGGCAGCCCAGACGCCTGCGCCTAGTCCGATGAACCTGATGACCGCTTGGTTTCCTTACCTGTTGGTCGTTGTGCTATTACTCGCTAGCCGGGTCGTGACACCAATCAAACAGGTTTTGACCCGTTATGCTAACTTATCGTGGTCCCACATTCTAGGTTATAGTCAAATCAACTCTGATTGGGAACTCCTCTATTCGCCAGGGACAATCTTGGCGGTAGCGGCCATCATTGGGTTACTAGTACAAGCCCGTTCATTAAAGCCCTTACTACCAACTGCCCATTCGGTCATCCGTTCGATGGGCAACACCGCAATTGCCCTCGGTGTTACCCTGATCATGGTTCAAGTCTTCACTAATTCTGGCTTGAATCAGGCCAACCTACCCAGCATGCCAATGTATATCGCCAAGTTTATCGCGACCTATCTAGCTGGTGTTTGGGTCATCATGGCACCATTCCTAGGCCAATTAGGGGCGTTCGTAACTGGTAGTACCACGGTCTCGACACTGACTTTTGCGCAAATTCAAGCTGATATTGCGGCCAATGCGAGTTTGAAGCCCACGATTATCTTGGCAGCCCAGCTCGTCGGTGCGGCAGCCGGCAATATGGTCTGTGTCCATAATATCGTTGCTGTCAGCTCAGTCGTTGGCCTGAGTGGTCAAGAAGGCGCCATCTTACGTAAAACACTACTACCAGGTCTGGGTTACGCCCTGTTAATTGGCGTTGCCGGGTGGCTACTATTACGTCTCTTAGCTTAACTGAATGTGTATAAAGGCACTAATCACCTTAACTGCGGCTGATTAGTGCCTTTATTTCATGAATGGATTAGACTAAAATAGGATTATAATTTTCAACGCAAAGGAGGCACCGACATGCAAGTGCGCTTAGTGCCAAACTTACAACTCGGTGAACGGATTATCGGGCCGACCCCCGACCCTGAGGCCAATCGCGCGCTTTATCAACGTTATGCGAAACGATTACAGGCGCGGCTAGGTATCGGCTTTCAAGTCTACCTAGATATGAGTGACGGTTATGATTTACTGCATGCGCGTGATTACGACACCGATACTTGTTGGGTGGTTGCAGCGGCTGTTTACCAAGCATTAACTGATTCTGCCGTGATCACCCACCACCGTATCATCTCGCTGAGTGACCAAGCACTTATCTTAAAAGCGACGCAGCCCATCGAACAACAACTGCGCCAATCTCCCACTGATCAATAGTCGCGATTCACCAGCTGGCAGTCGAATGAGATGAAAATAACGCCTAACCAACAAAAGTAGCAGTGTACTAGCCATCTCTGGCTGATTACGCTGCTACTTTTGTTTGTCAGCTCACTGCTTAATTTAACGAGCGTAGAAACTAGTTATTGATTATTGCATACTGGCAGCCATTTTGATAGCCGTTGCCATCTCTTGAGCCTTGACTTGATAAACCACTTTACCAGCTTGCCATTGGATAACTTGGTCTAAAGGTCCAGAGCCTGACGAAATCGCGTCAAAAGTGATGGCGCCGACCGACTGTGGTGCTGGTAAGTAGACCTGCTCGAAAGTAGCGACGGCCTGTTTAGCTAACGCGACGCCCGCATCTTCGTGCATCATGTTCGCATGCACGGTCAACGACCAGCGGCCCTCATTCCACATGATATATCGTTGACCAGCACCCGCGTCGATATGCGCGGTGATTTGATGACCGAGATCGACGGTTGGCAGCCCTGCTGTGGATTTATTATCACGATAACCCACCTGCTGGGCCGCGGCATTAGTTGTCGCATAGGTCGTCTTAGTGACAGTCGCATAAGCCGTTTCATCCACCACGGCCGCCGCGTTGAATGGCTGGGCCTGTTGTCCCACACTATAATTGATGGTGTAATTGGCTGCGTCACCTGAATAGCGCATGTTCAACTTCGAACTGCCACTAGTTAACCCATCGACTTGTGGAACGAGCGCCTGCTTTCCCAACGTCTTAGTCAATTGTTGATTCAATGCTGCCAGCCGGGTCGTAGCCGTGGGCTGGGTGACCGACTTGTTAGCGGCGCTGGCGGCCCGCTCACGCGCTGTTCTAGACGAGCGCGTGGCTGCGGTTTGAGGCCGACTACTAATACTACTGGTAGCCTTAGCCTTCTTTTGGGTGCTGCTAACCGTTGCCTTGGCACTCGTGGTCGTCTGACTAGTTGACTTGGAATCCTGGTGTGTTGGTGATGAACAGCCGACCAACAAGACGGCAAGTGGTAATACGAGCAAGTTGCGATAATTCATACTGTTCCCCTCCCCAATAATCATGTCACGGCTGATACGTGGTCGTCAGCAACGTCCATGATGTTTGACTTAATTATAGAATAGAATGCACTATTAGGGGTGATTATTGCACCTTACAAAAATCGCCGGCCATTAGCTGGTAAACTAATTGGGTTTACCAAGACTGATGACCGGTGATTACAATTATCGTTTTTAAACGGTGCGATGCATACTTCGTTCGATGACTAATAAAATGACGAACCAAACGACTGAACCGATGACTGCCCAACGGTTGACTTGATCAAAGCACAAGACGACCGTCACCGCGATAAAGAAGGCCAAGGTCGCGATGTTGGAAACAGGGAACAGGGGCAGTTTAAACGGATTATGCGTACTGTCAGTGGTTCGTTTGTAAACGTAATGGCACACCAACAAGGCACACCAAACAATGATGAAGTTGGTTGTTGCCACGTTAGAGATCAACGTGAAGACGGTACTTGGAATCACGTAATTCAACGCCACGATCACCAGTAAGATCAATGATGAGAATAACAATGAGCGGGCGGGAACGTTGTAACGATTGACCTTTCCCATCCATTTCGGCGCGTTGTCACCGTGCGCAAGTGTAAATAGTGTTCGACTCGTACTGAAGATGGCACTATTACAAGCCGAGAGCGCCGCGGTCAGAACCACGAAGTTGATAATGCTGGCCGCGGCTTTGATCCCAACGTCGCTGAAAACTTGCACAAAGGGTGACTGACTGGTCGTGATCTGATCCCAAGGATAAATTGCCATGATCACGAATAAAGCGCCCACGTAGAAGAATGAGATTCGAATGGGTAAGCTATTGATGGCCCGTGGTAATTCTTTTTCTGGGTTTTCGGCTTCCCCAGCTGTAATTCCGACCATTTCGATGCCTGTAAACGCAAAGATAACGAGCGAAAATGACATCAAGAAGCCCTGGACGCCTGTTGGGAAGAAGCCCCCGTGACTGACCAAATTTGTCACCGAGACCGTTTGCCCACCGACATGGGCCGATGAACCAATCAAGATAGCCCCCGTCACGATCAAAGCAATGATAGCCACCACTTTAATCATCGAAAACCAATATTCTAATTCGCCAAACGCACTGACGGAGAGCATATTGAATACTAATAAAATCAAAATAATTATTAAGGGTGTCACCCACTGCGGGATCCACGGAAACCAGTAACGAATGTAGATACCACTCGCAGTCAAGTCAGCCATAGCTAAACTGATCCAGCAGAGCCAATAGGTCCACCCAATGGCAAACTCGAAACGTTTACCTAAATATCGATTAATGAATTCTAGAAACGAATGTAAACGCGTATCCGACAATAATAGCTCGCCCAGTGCTCGCATCATCAAGTAACAGAAGAAACCGCCAATGGCATAAGCCAACAAGATCGACGGCCCCGCCTGTTTGATTGCTGAACCGGATCCTAAAAAGAGCCCGGTTCCAATCGCGCCACCAAGCGCAATCATCTGCACGTGACGGCGTTTTAGTTTACGGGCAAGTTGCTGATTTTCCATATGACCTCAACTTTCCTTTAATCCAATTTGATAATAATTTTCATAAAAATACAGATTTTTTCACGTTCATTCATTTTATGATAAAATAATCCGCCGTGCAACTTTTGCCACCGAAGGCAACCGTAAAAAACGGGTTTTAATTGCCATGCAGGATTTTTTCTGGTATCTTTAATTACTTTGATTATTACTGGAATACCAGTCATTAGAGCTAAAGGAGTTTACTTATGCCAACTAAAACAACTGATACTTTCTGGAAAAGATTCTTCAAGGGCGTCGTCATCGCCCTCGGTTTTATTTTACCGGGCGTCTCAGGTGGGGTTCTCGCCGCCATTCTCGGTATTTACGAGCGACTGTTGGGCTTTATGGCCCACTTCCGTCGTAACTTTAAACGGGACTTCTGGTACTTTGTCCCCGTCGGATTAGGAGGCATCGTCGGGATTGCCCTGCTTTCCGCCCCGCTGGAATACTTACTTGCACACGCTCAGGTGATCGTTCTCTGGGGGTTCGCAGGGGCCATCATCGGGACCTTACCAGCCCTGATGAAAACTGCAACTAGTCGGGCGCCACGTGACTGGCTCGACGGAGTTTGGTTCTTCGGGACCTTCATTATTAGTGCCGGCCTACTTTACTTTATGAGTGAGCTGTTTGGGACCTTGCCCGCTAACTTTGGTGGTTTCATCGTTGCGGGAGCGCTGATTGCCTTGGGCGTCTTAGTGCCGGGACTGAGTCCTTCCAACTTGCTACTTATTTTAGGCCTTTTCACACCCATGCTGACGGGCTTTAAAAGACTAGATATCGTAGGCGTCTACTTACCGATCGCCATCGGTGGCATCCTGGCGATGGCGTTGTTCTCGAAGTTGATGGATCACCTATTAGTGAAGTTTCATTCCCGAGTCTACCATTTCATATTAGGTATTGTTCTGGCTAGTACCATGCTGATATTGATTCCGAATCCATATGCGGCTGAGAGTATCTCATATGCGCATGCCACACTCAGTACCTACCTATTCAGCGCCATAGCTCTTGCTGTGGGAATCGCGCTGGGTTACTGGATGAGTGCTTTAGAAAGTAAATATAAATAGTGCCACTGACCGTTGGCAATCTTGACGAAT
The DNA here is from genome assembly GCF_022549155.1 of Lactiplantibacillus sp. ME-2. Classification (NCBI taxonomy): domain Bacteria; kingdom Bacillati; phylum Bacillota; class Bacilli; order Lactobacillales; family Lactobacillaceae; genus Lactiplantibacillus; species Lactiplantibacillus sp. ME-2. Next base: position 35,125 of record NZ_JAKZEQ010000012.1, on the reverse strand, counting down.
GCCGTTGTGCGGTCACGGTTAACCAAAAAACTGAGCGTCGGAATGTGAAAATTCCAGGCGCTCAGTTTTTTTGGTTAACTACTCAATCAGCCACCTTAACTTTGATTGCGACGTCGCCGCGGCTGCAATCGTCGCAATTCGTTGACTTGTGCTTGAATCTCACCTAACATTTGTGTTTGCATTTTCTGGATTTCAAGCATGTTTGGTTCATCTTGTTGAATTAAATGATCGACTTTCGAGTGCAGGACCCGGATCTCCTCTTCAGACATCGAGTTCACTTTAAAATCATTGGCCGCTTGTAGCCGATCATACTCAGCTGCCCGATTCTGACTCATCATGATCAATGGTGCCTGGATTGCTGCGACCATGCTTAAAAATAAATTTAATAAAATAAAGGGATAAGGGTCAAAATGATGGCTAAAAATTGGTAAGACGTTGAGCAACATCCACACGAGCATCACCACGACAAACGAAATGATAAACGCCCAGCTCCCCCCGAACCGTGCGACCCCATCCGCGACCCGTTGACCAAATGTCAATGAACTTTCCAGCTCGCTATTAACATCGACGACCCGATACGTGTGGTTAGCGAGAATCTTAGATAATTGCGCATTGACCTTATCATTTTGTTGATAATCGTTCTCGATCATCGCATCCATCTTTGCTAAGCGATAATGTACGAGATGCTCACTACAAATGAAACTGCTATTATGGGCCTGCGGAAAATCTTTTAAAATCATTTGCCGCAAACTAGTTTCCAATTCTTCTAATCGCATACCGTCCACAACTTGGTAACGTTGTTGATCGACAATGCACACTGCTGTTTTCGCCATTAGACACACACCTTTCTCTGATCCCGGCGTGAGAATTACGTGAACAATGCGGCCCCCTTGATTAGCAACCGGAACCTAACATCGCAAAACCACACCTCACACCATCTATTTAATTATACAAATTTAAGGCGCATCTGCCCAGTTAAAGACCACCAATCAAAAAGCGATTATTCGCCGGCCTGAAGTGACGAGTTTCCTCGTATTCAGCTCATTGAATAATCGCTGCGTTCAGACGGAGAGTTCGTCCATCAACATCATGGTCTGATACTGACCATCGTCTAAGACTGCCACCGTCTCGGGAAACTCCCGTTGGTAATTGACTGGTAAATCGAATTCCATGATGGCATCGTGCTGCGCATCAAAAGCCACGGTGACTTGCCCATTACGTGCGATCAGGGCAAATTGCAGGACCCGTGGCAGGCGAACGACCCCCTTTAGATTTTGATCAATAATATCCCAAATGCCATCAATCACCGCGCTCGGTAGCTTGGCGGCTAACCCTAGCGTTGCAAACCGTTCTTCATCTTGATCAAACATGCTAATCACCTCATTACTCAATTCGGCTTAGTTATCACGAACAATCACTGCGACCTCTTTTTCAATCCGGATAAATAAGCCTTGTGAATCCTGTCGAAAATCATTTTCTAACGTGGCAGACAGCGGTTTAATGCGGCCAACGACGGTGCCAGTTGTCCCATAGAGTTCGATAGTCTGACCATCTGCAGCCCACTTAACTGTCCAGTAACTACCTTCTAAGGCCTCATCGACGAAGTACTGAGTTCCCGCCAGCACAGCTTCATTAATCACGCTACTTTCATCCGCAGTCATTCCCGCGTCTAATTCCCACTTAAGTTTTTGATTAACTTCCAACATGTCTCCTGGAATCAAATTTTGCATGATTATTCCTCCACTTTTGTTCATTTACTTAACATCATACCACAATCACAACTAATATCAGGCATTCAAACTTATCGGTACCAGTTGTCAGTCAGAAATTGATATGGTATTGTTATGATAAGAAAATGAGATTATTAGAAAGTGGTGAATGACGTGTTGGCTAAATTTTTAGCTTGGATTAACCTTAAGCGCACAATTTTTGCAGTTATGGTTATGTCAGGGGCGCAGTCTGCGCTTTTTCCAAGTTGAATGACCACTAGCCATTGCGAAGTCACGAGTAGCTGACGACAATGGGTCGTCTTTTTTTGTCCGCTCGTGGCCGCTAAAGGAGTCCAACATGTTATCACCACTTACCCGTCGTAACCTAACCCTCAGTTATGGTTATGCGGCCTGTGCTTTTTTTGGTATCAACACCCTCTGGGTGATCTTTTTACAGCAACAAGGCCTATCACTCGTTGAGATAGGGCTATGCGAAAGTGTTTTTCATCTGACTAGTTTTCTCTCGGAAGTTCCCTCCGGCGTTATCGCCGACCGCTTTGGTTATCGGCCTGTCCTGATCATTAGCCGCCTGATGGCTATCGGACACGCCCTCATCATGTTGACGGCTCACAGTCTCGGCTGGTTGCTCCTAGCATTCATCCTACAAGCCTGGGCGTATAATCTCCAGTCTGGTACGATTGAAGCGGCACAATATGACAGTCTCGTCAATACTCAGGCCACGCAACATTATCCACGCGTCACGACGATTCTCAACACGACAATCGAAGTGGCCGATACGTTGGGTGTCGTGTTGGCTGGCTGGTTAATGCCCCAGCATCTTTCAGTGACGTACTGGGTCTATTTAGCGGCAGCGCTCATTGCCATTCTGGCAATCAGTGGGCTGCACGTTCCCCAGCGCCAGTTGACCAAGACTCATTCAACACAACCGTCGTTACGAACGATCCTTCGTGCTGCCGCGCATCTGTTAGTGACCCAACGTCGTTTACGGCTTTTAATGATCTTTGACGCGCTCTTTTCGGCACTCGGAACAACTTATTACTATTACTTTCAAACAGTGATGACTGCTCAGCACTTTAGTGGGAGACTAATCACGACGATCCTCATTGCGAGTATGGCCCTCAATATTGTGGCGATCCAACTGACACCTTGGCTACAGCGACATCAAACCCAACATCAGTTACTTTACGGGCTCTGCCTAAGCATGATTATGGCCCTACTTAGCGCATTTAGTCACGCCATCGGTCTACTGGTCCTCATCTATTTAGTCATCAATAGTTTGATGGCACTGATTGAGCCACTGTTTTCCAACTACTACAATCAGCTGATTCCAAACGGGCAACGGGCCACCCTACTGAGCGTTGCCAGCATGGTCTTTAGTTTAGCGATGATCAGCGCTTTTCCTCTGATTGGCTGGTTAATTCAACGGGTGGGGTTTGCCGTTACTTTCGGTAGCTGTGGCCTGCTGACATTGATCGCCTTGCTGAGTCTTTACGGCTATGCCCGGCGAAGGGCCGTCCAGCATTGAAAACCATAACTAATCACTGCCATTACTGCTGAGAGATGTTCCCCCACGACTTGACCGGTTGCTTTTGACCACCCCATACTAATCGCAATTGCGTCACCATTAATCATGCACGTGAACGGTAAAGTGAAGGCCCCTGAGAATCGAAAGGATTCCTGGGGGCCTTTTCCGTCGTTTGGGGCTGTTCGGCCTATTAGCTAGTTTGAGTGAGCCAGATTCGATCGTTCAAACTGTTGCCGAATTTCCTCAGCGATGGCGCGCATTCGCTTTGGCGTATCTGCTTGTGCCAGCCGATAGCCGATATAGTATGGTGAGACATTAAATAGTGGGACCACTTTGGCAACAATCTGGTCATCCCGCGGATAGAAAAATAGGTTATAACTATCACACTGCCCATGAAAATACGTATTTAGCGTATACTGGACGACCTGTTGCACAGCATCGGCTAACGGTGCAATCGCGGTAGCTGGAGCAGCAACGTTGATTTCGACAAATCCCATGATAGGCCGATCAGAAACAGTTACTTGGACCTGATTGACCGCCAACACTGAATACCCAGTCAAATTGGCTGCTGTCACGTTAGCGTAACCATCGGCGGCCATTAAACCAACGATTTGCATGTGTGGATGCCGTAAACTTCCACCCGAGTGTGGGCCAAAATTTTTATAGCACAACACCGATTTGAACCGACCACTCGCAATTGTGGCTTGCCAGTGCTTCAGAGCAAACGCGAAGACAGCGCGGTTTTGTGCGGATGAGTAAGTAGCAATATCGCCATCATGGCGGGCCGCCTCGATCACGATCGTTTGCCAGGTAGCTTGCAAGGTCGGAAATTTATTCAATAGCCAGATACGATCTGCATCTTGCGTGATAATATCAGTCAACTGGCCCGGATCGCAAAAAGGACAGGCATTGTGCGGGTGCCGGATATTTTCTGGCTTATCCTTCGCAATGGCCGTATCAAAGATTAGTGGCTGGTTTGGCAAGGTTTCTCAACTTCTTTCATGAAATAAGAAAACGGGTCCGAAACACCAATTAGGTGCCGACCCGTTTGCCTTTTATACGCATTAGTTCATTGGTTCCGGTGTATCAGCGCCCGGACCAAACTGGACATCCGCCATCGTGATCCAAACAACAAATTCCGTTGAAGCCAACCGCCAGTACTGCGGATCCGACGCCGGCGGGAGTGATTGTTCAAAGAGCGCAATAGCCAACGCGTTCGCCGCATTGTCCGCAGCAACTTGGACACTCGCCCCAAAGGTCTGGGCGGCAGGAACGTCTGGAAAACGGACATCCCAGTAGGTGCCTTCATCACGAAAAATGGCTGGATACTTAACTTCCACATAATTGTGATTCAATTTTATCACTCACTTCTTACAATCATTTTAAGGCTATTATACCGAAAACGGTCGCAAAAGCCCAGCTCAAACATCATGATTGCAATTAAAATTAATCAGCTTTTGACACGTGGTACGAGCCATTGCTATCCGTCGTGACTTTATAGTTCCCACTGATTGAGTTTTCACCATAGTCCTTCGCGTCATTTAAATTATCGTATGTCGAGCCGGCATGACTACTACTGCTACTCTTTTCAGTACTAGTTGACGCCGTTTCACTCTTTGATGAGCTGCTGGCTGTTGAAGTACTGTGAGAGGTGGCGCTACTTGTGGTCGTTTGATGACTGGTCGTCGTGCTATGCGAACTAGCCGTTGTATTGCCAGCCGTCGTATTAGTGGCAGTTGAACTGCTATAATCACCAGTAGTTGTTGTCTCGCCAGCACTAGTGTCCGTGTCCGCATCCGTGCTTGCAGCCGTTGTTTCACTGGTACTCTCACTACTTGAGCTTGAATGCTTCTTCTTTTTCTTCGATGAGCTAGATGATTTCTTCGAAGATGATTTTTTGCGCGCCTTGCTGCTACTTGAGGAACTCGTGGTTTCGACTAAGTCTTGGTTGCTAGCTGCTTTGACAAAGTAAACGACTGTTCCACCGAGCGCAATCACGATTAAAGCCAATAGCCATAACGAAACGTGATGTTTTTTTTGCGGTGACTTAGGTGCTTGCGGTTTCTTTGGATCGTTCGGTTCCTTAGGTGCATGGGATCCCTGTGAACTCGCCTTACGTCCCCGCTTGCCACCCGTAGCCTCTCGCGCTTTTAAGCGTGACATGCGCGTCTGTTTTTGTTCAGGCATTAACTATCGCACTTCCTTTCTTGCTTCAGCCAGTTTACCATATTTTAGCGGGCTTGTCTTAATGCTTAATAAAAGAAACAATATTATTTGTGTCGATTTTTAATATCGACGTTCATTAATTAATTGCTTGTAAATTATCATAATAGTTGGCAAGTACACCATAAATATATGGTACCAACCATAACTGGCCGATTCCAGCCGTTAAGATACTGAGAAGTTCCCAGCCCAAAAAGCTTAAATGCAACACAAATAACTGCCACTTGTGCCCGTGCATCAACTGACGGCTACGGGTGACCGCATCACGATAGCGTGGCCGTGCTTGACCAGCAGGTGTTGCAGCTAACAAGTCCTTATACGCATAAAAAGTCTGTGAATAAGCGTACGCCCTAATAATACCCGGAACCACCAATAGCAGGCTCCATAGGAAGATAAGCACAGTTTTGTAAATAATCAGACCGACCAGTGCCCACCCATAACGTTTCGTGAACCCGACCGTTGAGTCACTGACCGGATGGATCTGGCGTTCTGGTTGTCGGACCCAGTCCAACATCGCATAACTCGTCCCAATTCGAAAGATTTGAACGACCAGCCAGACACCAACTTGAACCAGTAAAAACCCAGCTATTACAGCTAAAATCAACGATATATCAGAACCAGTCAGGGTCCCCAACTGCTTAAAAGCCGTGTCGTCAGTCGTGGAACTGCCCGACGACACGCGATCTGAATAATTGGCCATCACCCCGAAAATCGTTAATAAGCTAATAATAATACATAATAAGATGGCATCTTTCCAACGCCCCTTAAAGAGTTGCTTAATTTCGGTTTTAAGTTCGGCCCTCGTTTTTTGAATCATTGCGCCACTCCTCCACTACTTGTTTAATTTAGTCCATTTTCCGTTTTTTGTCCCCGTTAGTCAACGGCAAAACCCTAAAAAAGCGCTGGCAAAATGCCAACGCTACGAGTTGAATCATAATAATTGCTTATGCATAATCACAACGGGGGCCCCATCTTCATCATACGGGCCGGCTGTAACTCGATAACCACACAGTTCGTAAAAGCGCTGGGCAGTGAGTTCACCATGAATCTCGCCATGAGTAAAACCACGTTGCGTGGCCCACTCCTCAGCCGCTGTCAATAATTGACGACCCCAACCATGACCGCGATAGGCCTTCCGAGTGCAGACTCGACCAAATCGCATCACGTGGTCAGCTTGTGGTTCTAAGCGTAACGTTGTAATTGGTAAATCAGGCTGTAAATATAGAACAGCGTATTCACGCTGATCAGTATCCTTGACGTCAAATTCAACGTCAGCACTGATTCCACGCTCTTCAACAAATACAGCCTGACGTAACGCGTAGGCCGCTGCCCGATTGGCTGGTGATGCTGAAAAAATAATTTTCATTTTAGTAGGCCTTATCAATGTCCTTCAACCAGGCTAACGCTAATGACTTGTCACCTAAATGGGCCCCAATCACTGGACCAAAGTACGTGATATCGATCGGCATGTCTGGATAAATTTGTTGTAACTTTTGTTTCCAATCTTCAGCGGCAGCCAAATTATTCCCCTGAACGATAATTGCTCGCAGCGGATAGTCGACTTTTGACTGTGCTTCAGCAAAGAGGTGCTCAACTCGCGCTAAAGCTTTCTTAGTTGAACGAACTTTCTCAAAGGCGACGATTTCATGGCTCTGATCATCAAAAGTCAACAGTGGCTTGATCCGTAACACGCTTCCAATGAAGGCTGACGCATTCGATAACCGACCACCCCGGACCAGATTTTGCAAATCATCCACGATAAAGTATTCGCCCATCGAGGCCCGCAGATCATCTAGGCGTGCCAGGATTTCTTCAACACTGTGACCAGCTTTAGCCATCCGCGCGGCTTCAATTGCCAAATAGCCCATCAGACGGACCGTGATCTGGGAGTCATACGGATAAAGTTTGATATTATCGACCATATCTCGCATGTTCATCAAGCTATTATAAAAACCGGAAATCGTGCTAGCAAGATGAATACTGATGACTGCATCATAACCTTGTTCACCCAAGCGGTTATAGAATGCCACCATTTCCCCCACGGGTGGTTGGGACGTACTTGGGAACGACTTAAATGATTTCATATTTGCGTAAAAGTCGGCCGTTTTAATGTCGACACCTTCTTGATACACTTTTCCATCTATAATAACCGGAATCGGCACGACATGAATATCGTTGTCCGCGACCTCTTGCGGTGTCAAATAGCTCGTGCTGTCAGTAACAACAGCAATCTTCATGACTTACACCTACTTCTCATTTAAATAATAACAAATATCATAGCATAAAACTAAGTTATACTCTACCTTCGACCGTTTGGAAAGTCATGGCTCGAGAATTCGGCTAACTGACTTGTTTAACCGATTGAGCAGAATCCGGAGAAGGTTTTGTTCATCTTGTGGCCATTTGTCAAAAACTTCTGCTTCAAACTGTTGATAATCCGCATTAATCTTGGTCAATGCCGCTGTTCCTGCCGGCGTGACCGTGTAAACAAGTTGGCGGCGGTCACGACCAATCGCTTCCTTACTCAAACGTTCTTTTTTGACTAGGCTAGCCAGTTGCCGACTTAATGTAGATGTATCAAGCTGCATGGCTGTCGCCAATTTTTCTTGCGTATTGGCCCCCGCTGCCAACTGGATCAGCAGTTGCCATTCCGCAACGGTGATTCCTTGGGCCTTAGTAATTTTTTTCAACATGGCAGTTTGCAACTTAGCGGTTTCCGCTAAGGCCGTTAAACTTGACTTCATGACAGTTCATTCCTCTCAACAATAATTCACATTGGTCCATTGTGACTTGATTTACCCCGCCTGATGATTAAAAACGTGCTAATTTTTCAGCCTCAAAAAAACTCAACTGAGCTTCGCTGACGCAAGCACGTTTCAGCGTAAACTGGCTGATCCAGTGTGATTCCATCGTAATTAGCACGCTTTAACCATCACTTATGCGAATAGCAGCACACACAATGAATACATTTGTATTATACAATATAGAGTGTGTAATTACGACTACTTTTTATTTAAAATACCGTTAAAGTAGTTTTTGCATATAACATTTTTAGATTCAAAGCGTTCATCCGCTAATTGCTTGTTTGAAAACTAGCAGCGATGGCAACTAACTTTATGCGTCAGCGCGGGGCGCTAACTTGTTTTTAACCGTTCAAAAACGGTATACTAGTACCCGGTTAACTGTATTTTTACAGTGATAACGAATATCTTAGAAAGCGAGTGATCACATGTCCTTTGATGGTTTATTTACCCATGCCATGGTCACCGAATTACGTCAAACACTAGTTGGCGGTCGTATTTCAAAAATTAATCAGCCATACCAAAACGAGTTGATTCTGACCATTCGTGCCAACCGGAAGAATCACCCAGTTCTACTATCGGCTGACCCGACGTACCCGCGGATTCAGACAACACAAATCCCTTACGTTAATCCGGCCGTGCCGACGAACTTCGCAATGATGATGCGTAAATATTTACAAGGTGCCATCGTGACCGATGTGTCGCAGGTCGCCAACGACCGGGTTGTGCACCTGACCGTGACGACCCGTAACGAACTCGGTGATGCCGAGACATTGACGTTGATTATCGAAATCATGGCACGACATAGTAACGTGATCCTAGTTGATAATCAGACTGGTAAGATCATTGACGTCATCAAGCATGTCGGTGCGGATCAGAATCGCTACCGACTACTTCTACCAGGCGCGACCTACATCGAGCCCCCCAAGCAAGACAAACAAGACCCATTTACACCGAATACTGATTTTCACACCTTAGTCACGGATTACCCCAACGAAGACGTGTTGGCAAAACAATTGCAGCAGCATTATCAGGGATTCGGCCGTGATAGCGCGCAACAGTTAGCTGCCGATTTACATCAGCCTGGCAATCTTGACCACCATTATCAAGCCTTTCTGGCACAGTTTGATCAACCGCAGGCGACGTTGATCACCTTGCCAAATAACAAGACTATGTTTGCTGCGGGGCTATTTACCCATTTTGGCAAAGCCACGCGCCAATTCGACTCGTTGAGCAGTCTGCTTGATTTTTATTATGCAGACGCGGCCCAACGGGAACGGGTTCAACAACAAGCTGGTAATCTAATTCGGGTGGTCAAAAATAACCTGAAGAAGAATCGTAATAAGCTCAAAAAGTTAGAAAAGACCTTAGCTAACACCAAGCAGGCCGATGAGCTGCGGTTAAAAGGTGAAATCCTAACGACCTATCTACATGAAGTCAAACGTGGGATGACTGAGATCACTTTACCAGACTATTATCACGATAACGCGCCGTTAAAGATTCAACTATCTAATCAGCTCTCGCCTTCCCGGAACGCGCAGAAGTATTTTTCACGTTATCAGAAGCAAAAAAATGCCGTTGGCTTCGTTGGTGAGCAGATCAGCTTGACCCAAGCTGAAATTGATTATCTGGACAATATCCAGACCCAAATCGAGCTTGCTAGTCCCGCTGACATCACCGAAATTCGTGAAGAATTGACGCAACAAGGCTACTTAAAGCAACACAAGACTAAGAAAAAGCAACGCAGTTCACGTAAACCGAGTCAACCCCAGGAATTTACTGCGAGTGACGGGACGCCGATCTTTGTCGGTAAAAACAACCGGCAAAACGATCAGTTAACATTGAAAACGGCCCGTAAGAGTGACTATTGGCTGCATACACAAAAAATCCCAGGCTCACACGTCATCATTCATTCAGATGATCCTAGTGACCAAACGCTCACAGAAGCCGCGAATCTCGCCGCATACTTCTCAAAAGCCCGCGATTCAGCAACCGTTCCGGTCGATTACGTCCAAGTTCGCCGAATTCGCAAGCCCAATGGCGCCAAACCTGGCTTTGTGATCTATGAAGGTCAGAAAACGTTGTACGTTTCTCCCAATGCTGAGCTCGTTGAACAACTGACACCGCACGCGTAAACTAGTTTCAAAAGCGCATATTTATCAATTATTAACCAACAAAATCGCGCGTCCAAGATGAAATTTCTGGGCGCGCGATTTTTGGTATTTACTGGCAGTGCTTCAAACGGTAACGGTTCAAACTTCCCGCCGCCGAAAGAATAGCAGGCCTAACACTAAGAATAAAATAATGTATGCAAGATTGCCCCAAAACAACTGGATATCCGTGAGCTTGGTAATTTTACTCAGCGTCGGTAATCCCAACTGGGCTGAAAAGTTGAACATGTTGAGTGGGTTCCATTTGAGCCACGTATACTTCCGAATGAGTGCGATCATGGGAATATTAACCATTCCCAGAACAAAGTATCCGATGATTCCGACCGCGACTGCCGCACCAGAACTCTTGAAAAGAGCAGCAATTAGCAGCACTAGACTCAGCAGTAACCACGTATTGAGAAATTCACCGCCAACGCCCGCCAACCAATCATGCCAAAACTTGGCCCGCGTAAAGATCGCAAATTTATCATTTACTAAGCAGACTTTAAGTAAGATGGCAAACAGACTGCTACCGACATACAACAATAGACTGTAGGTTAACAGCACGAGCCACTTACTAACCAAAACGAGTGGTCGTGAATAACGCTGCGTTAACACGTGCTTGATCGTCCCAAATTGAAATTCCATCGTGATCATCGTGGCCGCCGCTGCTACCATAAAGAAGACGATGAACTGCTGCGCTTCAAAATTAGCGGCAAACATGGTTTTGGCGGGAAAAATCGTCGGCTTGATCCGCGCCAAAATCGCAAAGATCAGCGTTACGGTAGCCAATATCAGTCCACACCAAATCGTAGACTTCTTCTTAAATAGTTTTGTGAGTTCTTGTCGATATAACGTCATCATCAGTACCACTCCCTAGGCGCTGGTTGTCGCCAGTAATTTTAAAATCGTACTTTCCAAATCAGCCGCCTCATGCCGAACATCCCTGACCGTCAGTCCGTGACTAGTCAGAACATGAAGCACATCTGCCACCTGATGGTCCGGTGCTAAGTGGACTTTCACAACCGTGTCGGCAACTACTTGATAGCTGGCCGCCACCAAAACCGCTTTCGCCTGACCGTCATGATCAGTTTTCACAATGACAAAATGATCGGTCGTCGTTAACAGTGCTGTCATCGTTGTTTTCTCAATAATTTTACCGTGATCGATAATGACTAAATCGTCTGCTAGCTTTTGCAATTCACTGAGAATGTGACTAGAAATCAAAAACGTGACGCCCGCCTGTTTTTGCTTCAAGATAAAATCGCGTAACTCCTTAGTACCTTGTGGATCCAAACCATTCATCGGTTCGTCCAAAATCACTAGTTGCGGCTGATTCAAAAAGGCCAGGGCGACACCAAGCTTTTGTTTCATCCCCAATGAATAATGACGCGCTTTTTGATGGATATAGTCGGTCATGTTTAGTGCGGACACCACCGCCGCCAATCGCGCTTGGGCATCGGGCCCGTCCGCAAACAAACGCAAGTTGTCCCAACCGCTCATATACGGATAAAGACTCGGATACTCGATTAGTGACTCCACCGTCGCCAAGATGGGATGATGATCGAATTGCATCGATTCACCTGCGATTTGAATCTCACCATCCGTGCTAAGTAGCCCTAAAATTGCTTTCATAATTGTCGTTTTTCCAGCGCCATTCGCGCCCACCAGGCCCACGATCCGTCCCTGGGTGCATTCAAAACTAACGTCACGCAAAACCGGCTGGTGGCCGTAACTTTTATTCAGATGTTTAACGGTTAAAATTGCATCGGCCATTTAAATCCCCTCTCTTTCAAGATGGCAAACGTTCTCATAAGCTGTCGACACGTTGCGTCCCTCCTTAAACGATAAGTAACCCTGCCTAGGAAAGATCACCATTCAGACGTTACTGAATTATAGCTCGCTATTCATTTAAATGTTGGTTTTCTCGGGCGCACACCAGTATTTTGTTACTTTTAACCCCCACCACGCGAAACGACGATTAACTAATCAATCAACGTCGTCATTTTTGTCACATTAGGACTAAGCCACACGCCCGCTTAAACGCATTAGTTGTGCGCATGAATCAAAAATAGGTGACCACTAGATCAGCCACATTGCCAACCTAGTGTTCACCTATTTTTCGCTTTTGAAATGAAATTTTTGGCGACATTCCGGGATTAGCTCAGGTCAATAAACCGGATGATCCAGCACGGTCCAGTCCGGGTAGGTCTGATCGCTTGGGTCAAACTGCCCGGATAACAACACTGCCTTTGCTTTTAAAACCAGCGGTGACGCATTAGCTTCAGTCAACGCATGCAACGGCACCCGTGATGCTCCATGCGAATCTTGACCATCAAAGTTAGCGACATGTTCAGCCAGCTGCCCAGTCGTCCGGGTCACTCGGTAAAAGACCGCCAGATATTGGTTCATTCGCCACTGCTTGAACTGCCAGGGATACCGAAAACTCGTGATACCCAATTGCGTCAATTCAGTCGGGATTAACCCGGTTTCTTCTTGAATCTCACGGCGAATCGCGGCAAGTAAGGGCTCACCATCGGCCAAACTGCCACCTGGTAAGTCGTAGCGATTCGTATAGGGACCACCAAACTTTTTAGTAACGACCAACGCATGCTCATCGCCAATAATCCCATAAACACCAAATGCACGGTGATAAGTTTCCATTGTCCCACGTCCTTTCACGTTTAAACAGCGTCGTTAAGCGTAAGCGCTAGCTATCTTGGTGTCAAGGCAAATCTAAGCGTTTACTGCAACGGTAAACATATCAGACGATTGTAAGTTTACTATTTTAGTAAACATTAATTCATCGATTGTGTTTACAAATACAGTAAACAGTCTTATAATCAGTAACATTGGAGGTAGCCTCATGGACTTAACTAGTTTAACGATTGATGATTTAAAACGCGGCTGGCATCAAACAGCCACTGCCCGGTATTGTAATTACTGTGATGCTAGCTGGGAAACGACTACAGCGGCGGCCACGATCGAACAACACTTAACGATCGTCCATGGTGGTATCCAGTCACCACTGATTCACTTAGCGAGTCGCTACAATACTTTAACCACTAAACAGCAAAATTTACTGACTGCTTTTGCGACTGGCATCAAGGATGCCGACTTGGCTAAACAATTTCAATTAGCGGCGGCCACGATTCGACATCAAAAATTTACATTTCGTGAAAAAGCCAAACAAGCTAAATTGTACCTGGCCATCTATCAATCCGTCTTTGAGAGTGGTCAGACGCCCAATGATTTGATTGTCCTGCCAGAACAACCTGGAATTATTGATGACCGCTTTGCGATTACTGAAGACGAAGCGGTCCAAACATTGAAGCAGTACTTCAACTTTGATCATGACCCACTACAATTGAAGCGGTGGCCCCAAAAGCAAAAGACGATCGTCACAATTCTAACGCGGATTATTGATGAAATTCCGATGAACCGGCCAATCAATGAAGACGAGCTCAACCACTATTTACGACCGATTTATTTTGATTACACCACGCTGCGCCGTTACCTGATCGACTACGGCTTCTTAAAGCGTACCGTCGATGGCCGGCAATACTGGCGCACAACTACTAAGGAGGACTGAACCATGCAACCAGTCGAAAAGCATCGCTTACAACAAAAATACAAACTTGCCCCAACTTATTACGGCGTCATTCAAATTACCAACGAACGCAATCATAAAATTTGGATTGACACAGTGCCCAATTTACACAACCGCTGGGCCTTTTATCAACTAAATCTTAATAAAAACTTTTACCGGTCCAACCCGTTACAGGCTGATTGGAATCAACAAACTGCCGCTGACTTTTCATATCAAATTCTGTGGCAAAAGGAAACGACCGATGTTACTAATATGCGTGCCACGCTCAAAGCACTCAAAACCAAATGGCTGCACGATTTACAACCATTCGATGACCATGGCTATAATCGGCGCCCTAAAGATTGGCAGGAAAACTAAATGACCACCACTAAACCAAACATGCACGCCGTTGCTATTAATCCTGCAGCCTGGCCGCGCCAAACTTATTTTTACTATTTCACCAAGATAGCCCCCAGCGGTTTTAGTCTCACGGTAAATATGGATATTACCGCCACCCTAGCTTGGACTAAAGCCCACCACGTTAAATTCAACGCGGTATATCTATACCTAGTGAGTCGCTTGTTGACCACACATCCCGAAATGCGCATCGGCTATTTGAACGATCAACTGGTGACCTTTGACGTGTTACATCCGTCTTATACGATCTTACACGCTGACCGGACAATGGCTAATTTATGGACGACTTACGACACCGATTTTGAAACGTTCTATCAACACTATTTAGCAGACCAAGCTGAATTTAGTGCACTTCCAGGGCCCATGCCGAAAACACCACAAACACCTAATCTGGTTAATATCGGCTGTCTTCCAGGAGTCCACTTTAGTAGCTACACGCCCCTCCCATTCAAACCACTAGATAGTTTCTTTCCAATTTTTCAGGCTGGCCAGTTTAAGAAGGACGCTGACAAAACAATCATGCCGCTAAGCATTACGGTCAATCATGCCACCATTGATGGCGATCATCTCAGTCGTTTTTTTAATGAACTCCAGTCATGTTGGGAACAACCAACACAATACTTAGCCTAACCATATAGTCAAGGCCCGTTATGTGCATTTGTTATCCAGCTTAAACACCGCTCGTCAGGTCTTTTTTTGAAGCGAATGAGTCACTAGCTTAATCAGTGTTATTTACCGGTGTTTGTTCGCTCATCAGATTGCGCCTTTCTTCAAGCAACCACACCGTAACCGCTGTCCAAGTAGTGCCGGCCCTCGCCAGTACAATTCTAAGAAATTCTTATGCTAGCCTTATGAAAACGCAGTAGTTGAGTCTGCTTCAAATGGGTAAACTAAAGACATTAATTAAGAAAGGAACTGATGTCTATGCGTCATTCACAAATCTTAACGATCACGGTGAAACAACCGCGGCCTCGGAGTGCTGATCCAGCTGTCATTTATAGAGTCGATCGCCATCCTTACTGGCATTGGAACCTAATGAACTAATAAAAACGAACCGTGCACTGAATCGTAGTGGGCTCAAATGCGCGGTATTAAAAATAATCCCGTTCGATCAGCCGTGTGGGCCACCTGATTGAACGGGATTATTTTTGGTTGCAAGCTCTGCGGGTATCCGGTACACTGAAGCCATCAATGAATGGAGGAAATGCCAATGGCTGAGTACCTTGACGCTGACCTAGCTGTTTTGACACCATATCTGGAAAAGCTGGGTGCAACACCCCATCGCGCTCAACTGGGTACACACGACTTTTCCACAACTCAAGGCACGGGTCGCCTGGAATCAACCGATGTTTACTGACCACAACACATTTATCATTGGGTTCAGTACCGCCAAGGATCATCTGAACATTGCACTTGAATCATATACTTTGGATAGCTATCGGAACGCGATCACGGCTGCTGGTGATAAAACAACCAAGATGTTATGGCAAGTTGCTTTCGATGCGCCAATCAATCACAAGCTACTTGCAGAAATCATTCAATATAATATGACTACTAAACAAACCATGACGACCTTTTGGCGCCCTTGATGCGTCAGCGTTCACGACCCCGCTTTCATGCCTGAATCCGAGTCGTGAGCGCTTTTTAATGCTTAAACTCAGACTGATTGTCAACGCACTTAAATCTAGTTGACATAATTTTAATTTTTATCAGTTGCAGCCAAATTAATGATTTTTTCAAATGTGAAGCGGCCCGCGTCATACTGGTACTTGATGACTGCACAGTTATGTAACACGATGCCTTGCCGCTCAATTTCGTCCATTGAAAGCCATTGCCGCAAAAACATGAAGCTAGCCCCACCGTGACTGACCGCCAACACCTGATGATGATCCGGACGTGCCATCACCGCCGTCAACGTTTTGACAACGCGGTCTTGTACCTGCAAATCACTTTCGCCACCGTACTGACAGAAAAAGTCACCATGACTGCGGCGCACGGGGTCCGGTTTTGGATTTAACACTTCCGACTCACCTTCGAAAACGCCAAAATTCCACTCTTTGATACCCTTTAAACGCTCATAAGGTTGCTTGGTCACTAATTCTAACGTGTCACTAGCTCGTTCCTGCGTTGAGCTGTACGCATGATCAAACGTAATCCCTTGCGCCTGAAAATACGCACCCACGCGTTGGGCATCCGCAATTCCTTTGGGGGTTAGCGGCGAGTCACACGCCCCCTGAATCTTCTTCAGCCGATTAAAAAGTGTTTCACCATGCCGCATCATATATAATGTCTTTGCCAATTTAACTAACCTGCCTTTAATTTGTCTTTAGATAAGCATACCATAAATGAAAGCGCTATTTAAAGCGTCCTATACATTGGCCAGTTAGAGCCTACTTTTGCCTACGAACGCGCAAAAAAGCACAACCAGATTTTAGTCTGGCTGTGCTTTAAATAGCGATATTGATCAAAAGCTCAGACTAAAAATCCGTATCTTCATTTCCCTGATTCAACGCTGTCAACGCCGCCTTTAACGTGTCGCCATGTGCAATCACCGTGCCGGTAGCATGGCCCGGTTCACCGGTGGCTTCCACTTCATCATAAATTTGTAAATGATTGTAGGGAAATGTATTCGCCTGAACATAGACTGGCTTTAGCCGGTTAACATCCGGATAGTCGTACATCACCTTAGTCAGTGCTTCGCCTAATTTTACGTGAAGTAATAAGCGGGTCACGCTCGACCCACTGGCCTTACTGATTAACGCCATCGTAGCAATGCTCATCGGTTCAATCGTAGCAAGTTGCAAAGCCGTATCAGCAATTGCTAACCGAACTGTATAGAGCCCGGGCGCACCCATGGCGAGCACTCGTTGCTTGATTTCAGCGTGTAAAGCTGTAATTGCCTGATTTTCCGCCTTATCACGAATCGGAAATACTTGGACCGCACCACGGACATTGCCACGCAAATTATTTCCCGCAATAATTTCACTTACCCCAAAAATTGTCACATCGGTGCCGTCCGTAATCACCTCGACGGCGGGCGAATCGTTGGTCCTGATCTGCTCGCGCGGCAAGCTATTGTTGATTTGGATCACTTGGTAGCCATCCTGTACTAACTTCTGGCCCAGCCGATAATCATGATAGGTGGTAAAAACGATCAACGGCTTTTCAATCGCTAAGACGTTTAAAATATCCGAATACTGTTTAGGTTCAACGTAACGTTTTTTGGCCAATCGCGGAGTCATCGCCACACTATTAGGATTAGCGTTGATCAAAACAGGCTCATAATCAGCCTTTTTCAAGTAGAACAACAGTTGTGAGACCAAATAGTCGTTCCCATGGTTGGTTCCGATCCGGTTAGCACCCGTGCCAATGACAACGACTCGCCGACCAGTAGACGGTTGACTTTCGTTATCAAATTCGTACGTGGAGTAATAAGTACTCGTCTGCTCAGTAAATTCCCCGGCAGTCGGTTCGACCTCCTTAAAAGTCGGTTGAATTTCATTTTCCAACGCAAAGTTGCGAACCTTAGCCACATCCGTTTGCCAGGCAGCGGCCGCATCTTCATCGGTAAAGCCAAAATATTTGGCTCGGCCCAGCGCGTGGACGTCAAACGGCCGTTCACGCAAGGCTCGTTCAATTTCTAAAATATGACTCAGTTTATAAAAGTAAAAAGCATCAATCTTGGTTAGCTCGGCTAATTCATCGATTTGATAACCACGATTCAGGGCTTCAAGTAAAATCAGCATGCGCCCAGCTTGCGGATGAATCAACCGTTGGATCAGTTCACCCTCCGAATAGTTCTGGGGTCGATTAGCAATCACGTGATAGCGAGATTCGTCCGTAGACCGCAACCCCTTCAACAAGGCTTCTTCCGTTGAACGACCAATACCGATCACTGAGCCTGTCGATTCCGTCACGGTGTCTAGTTGATGACTAACTTTCTTCAACACATTAAACGGCCAAACTGGTATCCGGCAAACAATATGATCTAAAACGGGTTCAATTAAAGCTGTTTGTTTACGGTAGGCTCCGGGCAGTTTGACCTCTGCCAAACTTATCCCGACCATTAGATTACCAACAACTTGTGCTAACGGATACTCGGTTGCCCGCGCGGCTAACGCCATCGTCCGATCAAAGTACGGTGTCACTTTAATCACGTAATAGTTTTGCGTGGTCGGATCAAGTGCAAATTGAACGTGACAAGAGCCGGTCAAGTGTAACTTGCGCATGATCTTGAGTGTCGCTGAGCGAAACTGTTGGTATTCTTGATCCGTAATCGTTTGCGTTGGGGCAAAAACGATTGAATCAGCGGAGTGAATCCCAACTGGATCAAAATTTTCCATCCCACTGACTAGTAGCGCGGTGTCCTTCTGATCACGGACGGCTACAAATTCGAGTTCTTTATAGCCGACGATACTCTGTTCGACAATACATTGTTTGGTCCCTGAAACTTTGAATCCCATTGCTAGTGCCCGCTGCAGTTCGTCTTCATCTTCACATAGTTGGCGACTCGCTTCGATTCGGGGTGCGACAGACTTGACGATCACTGGAAAACCGACGTGGCGCACCACGGCCATCGCCTCAGTCGTGCTAGCCACAACTTGTGAGGCAATCACGGGTTCACCCATATCTTTCAACCGGTTGCTCATCAGCGCTGGGTTGACGATCATGTCGACCACGTCTTGATCCCACTGTAGCAACTTCACGTGATTATTTTTTAACACATTGTTGCGAATCAACCCTTGAATTAGGGTGACTGTTTGGACGCCACCAAGTGAAGGAATGAGGCCATCAGGCTGTTCAGTTTCAATAATTTTGGATAGTGCGGCGACAGTCAGTGGTTCCAAATAAACCTTGTCAGCAAACCGATTTTCAGCCGCCACGGAGTAAGCATTGTTATCGACGAGGACAACAGCAATGCCCAGACGCCGAATTGCCGCACCGATTTGGGTCACCGCCGCGTCGTGTTGTCCCTCTCGGCCAATGTCATTATGCCCAGCGCCGATAATCAACACTTTTTGTAAGGCTTGATTGTTCACCAGATTGGCCCCCTTGCTTGTTGCATCGACTCAACAAATTCATCAAAAATATCGCGCGTTTCAGTCGGACCAGGAGCGCCATCTGGGAAAAATTGCACTGAAAACGCTGGAAAGTCCCGTAGACGCAGTCCTTGAATCGTCCCATCGATCAAGTCAACAAATGTCGTGATTAACTTATTACGATCAACAGTATCCGCATCTACCGCGAACCCCTGGCCCTGAGCTGCATAAATAATTTGGTTCGTAATCACTTCGCGGATTGGGTGGTTAGCCCCATGATGTTCAGGTGATAATTTCATAATTTGAGCGCCATTGGCCATCGCAAATAGTTCGTGGCCCAGTCCGATGGCAAACAGTGGCACCCGATTTTGAATGTTCTTGATCATCTCAGTCACACTGACTGGTAAGTCCTGCGGTTTGCCGGGCCCAGTCGATAGAATGACGCCGTCTGGATCTAAGTTTAAAATTTCCTCAGTCGTTGCCGTATAAGGTAAGACCGTGACGTTACAAGCACGCTTACTAAGTTCGCGCAAAATCCCGTGTTTGAGGCCAAAGTCGATGACCACGACATTGAGCCCCGTCCCCGGATTAGGAAATGGTTTCGGTGTTGCGACCGCTGCCACCTGTTGATTAGTCAGCACGGTCGCACCCAATTGATCAAAGGCATGGGCATCTGCAACGTCTACGATACTGGCTTTCATCGGGCCACTTGCTCGGAGTTGCTTCGCTAAGTGCCGTGTATCAATATGGCTGATGCCAGGAATATTTTGTTGCTTTAAATATTGATCCAGTGACCAGCGCCGCTGCCGGTTGGTCGAAATGCTAGCGACATCCCGAACAACGACCCCCTTAACGGTCGGTAAAATTGATTCGTAGCTATCGTGGTTGATCCCATAGCTCCCAATGGTTGGCTGCGTAAAAGCAACGATTTGGTTATGATAAATTTGATTAGTAATAATTTCTTGATAGCCCGTCATACTCGTGTTGACGACGATTTCTCCGGTAGAAACCGCTGGCGAGCCAAAGCCTTCACCTAAATAGGCGCTGCCATCTTCAAGAATCAAATAGCGGTCTGCCATTGCGATCCCTTCTCATCTGTTTGACTTTGTCGTACTAGTTAATAATTTCAATACCATCGTGACCGTCGATTTCATTGACCGTCACTTTGATGCGTTCTTGACGCGCGGTGGGAATGTTGCGACCAATAAAATCAGCGCGAATCGGCAATTCGCGGTGACCACGATCGACTAGCACCGCCAAGGCAATGCTCTGGGGCCGACCGCCACCCATTAATGCGTCTAAAGCCGCGCGAATTGTTCGGCCGGTAAATAGAACATCATCGACTAAAATGACCCGCTTATCCGCCACCGAAAACGTTAACTGATAGTCCGTTGAAAGCCGTGCTTGATCCAGCGGCTGATCATCACGAAATGCCGTGATGTCTAACTCGCCAACTGGAATCGCAGTACCTTCAAGCTGTTGTAATTGGGCTGCAATCCGCTGCGCAATATAGACGCCGCGGGTTTTAACGCCCACTAAGACGACATTTTTAATGCCTTTGTTCTGTTCGATAATTTCATAGGTTATCCGGGTCAATGCCCGTTTCATCGCCATTGAATCAACAACTTCTTTTTGCATAATTGCCTCCCAATTTGTGGTTATCGCTTTTTTGAGCAACCCGTACGACAAAGAAAGACGGCCGGACAAGGTGTCACGGCCGTCGACGAAAAGTTATTGTTAACAGTTTGCCTTTCAGTCTCGCAGGGCCGGATTAAAGGACGCTCATTACTGTTAGATTAATGATTCCCATCGGTTTTGTCAAGCTTAGCCAAGGTTGTCGTAAAGATTGGTGGTAGTGGTGCTTCAAAGGTCAATAAGTCACCCGTTACGGGGTGCTTGAATCCCAATAATTTGGCGTGTAAAAATTGACCGTGCCCCTTAATCGTCTTTTTGGGGCCGTACAGGGGATCGCCCACCAGCGGATGTCCAATAGATTGTAAATGAACGCGGATTTGATGCGTACGGCCAGTCTCCAGCCGGCAACTAATCAAAGTATAGTGCTGATAACGTTTCAGTACTTTAAAATGGGTGACTGCTGGTCGCCCGGTCTTAACGATGGCTTGCTTTTTGCGATCCTTCGGTGACCGACCAAGTGGCGCATTAATTGTCCCCGTATCCTCTTTAATCACTCCGTGAACGAGTGCGACGTATTCTCGTAAGTTAGTTTTCGCCTTCAGCTGGGCCGCCAACGATTGGTGAGCCCGGTCATTTTTTGCGACCATCAATAATCCGGATGTATCTTTATCGATGCGATGAACGATCCCTGGCCGAAATTCACCGTTGATCGTCGACAACGGACTATGATACAGCAAGGCATTCACCAAGGTATGGTTAGGGTGCCCAGGGGCTGGATGCACGACCATCCCCTGAGGTTTATTGACAACCAAGACGTCATCGTCTTCATAAACAATGTCTAATGGAATGTTTTCTGGCTCAATCGTTGTTTGTTGAACCGTCTGTGCGGCAACGACAATTTCGTCACCTGGTTTGACGTGATACTTGCTCGCCTCGAGCTGACCATTGACCGTCACCTGATCCGTTTTGATCAGCTTATCAACTTGCGACCGCGTCCAGACCGACTGTAGTGCCGCTAACACTTTATCCAAGCGCCCTGTTTGGTCAGTAATCGTGAATTGTTGTTCCGTGGTCGCTCCTGCCACGTTATCAGCTCCCTGTAACTTATTTTTCAAAACTATCATCCCGCAGCACGCCGATCAAGATAAAAATGACGCCCACGGTTAAACATGAATCCGCAAAATTAAAAATTGGAAAATTAATAAAATCAAGTTGGAACATATCGACGACGTACCCAATACGTAACCGGTCAATGAAATTCCCCAAAGTTCCCGCAATCATCAGTGAAATACCAACCTCATATAGCCATTTGCCACGTAAGCGCCACAGCAAGTAGCCCATCACGATCAAGGCAATCACTGAAATCAAGTAGAAGAACCACATCTTGCCTTCTAAGATACTCCAAGCAGCCCCGTTATTATGTAAATTTGTGAGTGATAATAACCCGGTAACAATACTCGTACTGGCACCCAACGCAATATGACTCACAATCGCTGCTTTGATAACTTGGTCAATAATGACCAGCGCTACCATTAAAATTAAATAGATCCACATATTCTGTCCTCACATTTCGCTAAGCTGTGTTTAATTATACCAAAAGACGTCGTCCTTGTACGAAACTCCGGCAGGAAAAGCGCGGTTTTTATTGCAGACTTAATAACTAAGCACCTTTCGAGTATCCTCCCAAAAGCATCGGCACCTGGTTAACCATCCCCCAGTTGAAGCAACGAGCCTGATGATTGGTTGCACCGCTCAGCTGCTAAGCGAGTTAGTCATCATCGGTAGCTCACAAATTAAACGTGTGTGATTGATTCGCTGTCGCAGTCTTCCAAAAACAACGCAAATAAAAAGCCGACCCCCACTAGCATCGACTTATCGGTCAAGCTTTAGAACAAACCTGAGATTTTTCCATCATCACTAATGTCCATATCGAGTGCGGCCGGATGTTTTGGCAGTCCCGGCATCGTCAACACATTCCCGGTCAAAGCGACAATGAAACCCGCACCTAACTTCGGCACAAATTCACGAACATTAATTGTAAATCCGGTTGGTGCTCCGAGACGTTTGGGATCATCGCTCAATGAGTATTGCGTCTTCGCCATGCAGACTGGCAAATGATCCCACCCTTGCTTAGCAAACGTTCTCAATTGGCGCTGAGCTTTCGCTGAATATTCGACATTGGCTCCACCATACGTCTTAGTGACAATATCGTTGATTTTCGTCTTAAGATCCGCATCCGCTGGTGATAACGGTTGAAAATGACTTGGCTGAGCACATAAATCAACCACTGCGGCAGCTAAGTCGGTTGCCCCGTCACCCCCACGACCCCAGACATCAGCCAAGACTGCATCGACTCCAAGGTCGGCACAATAGTCTTTGACGGCTTGGATTTCGGCGTCAGTATCGGCCGTAAATTCGTTGATGGCCACCACGACTGGCACCCCATAACGTTGCATGGCATGGATATGATGTCCTAAATTAGCCGCACCGGCTTTCAAGGCCGCCACATTTTCGGTTGCCAAATCTTGCAAAGCCACGCCACCATGTAACTTTAAAGCCCGAATCGTCGCCACGATTACCACGGCATTGGGCGCTTGTCCGACCGCTGGCACGTTAATATCCATGAATTTCTGACCACCCAAATCAGCACCGAAGCCCGCCTCGGTTACCGTATAGTCGGCTAGATTCAATCCGGCTTGCGTGGCAAGTACACTGTTACAACCATGCGCGATATTGGCGAACGGACCACCATGAACGAGTGCCGGGGTATGCGCCAGGGTTTGAACTAAATTTGGACGTAACGCGTCTTTCAAAAGTAACGTGATCGCGCCACCGACGTTCAAATCAGCAACTGTCACTGGTTGACGGTCATGTGTGTAGCCAATTACAATTCGATTAACACGTTGTTTCAAGTCCGCGATATTTTCTGAAAGACAGAGAATGGCCATCAGTTCACTCGCGACGGTAATGTCAAACCCATCTTCACGAGGTACACCCGACGTTGCACCACCAAGGCCAATCACCGTATGCCGGAGCGCCCGATCATTAATATCCAACGCGCGCTTCCATTGAATTCGACGCTGATCGATACCCAACTGGTTACCTTGTTGAATATGGTTGTCAATTAAGGCCGCGAGCGTGTTGTTCGCAGCCGTCAGGGCATGCATATCACCGGTGAAGTGCAAATTGATATCTTCCATTGGAATCACTTGTGAGTACCCGCCACCAGTGGCGCCACCCTTCATCCCCATAACTGGTCCTAATGAAGGTTCCCGCAATGCAATCATCGTTGACTTACCAATCTTAGTCAACGCGTCACCTAACCCAATAGTCACGGTTGACTTTCCTTCACCAGCAGGCGTCGGGTTAATCGACGTTACTAAAATAAGGTTGCGTTGAGTTTTCTTAACTGGTAACGGTAATTTAAGTTTAGCCTTCGTGCTCCCATATTGGTCGATCTGGTCAACCGTCAAGCCCGCTTTAGCCGCAATCGCCGTAATCGGTTCTGGTATCACTTGCTGTGCAATTTCAATATCCTTCATCAATTCTCCGCCCTTCTGTTTTTACTTACTCCATTATAACAATCTTCCTGAAATTATGAACATTATTTGTATATTTATTGTTTTTATTCGTATCTATCGACTGGTTGCTAGGCCAATCAACTGATTGCGCGCCTTTTTCAACATCAAAAACCGATATTGATTACCATCGATTTGAACTTTCAACCCACCGCGTATCGGGACGATCAATTCGAGTTGATCACGGGGAATCACAAGCCAAGAATGGTTCAAGACCGTGCTAAAAATAATGAGGTTATGATTGATTGTTACGCGCCGCAAGCTGATTTGAATCGCGACCAAGGCAATAAAGAGCGCCGCAATGACGAGTAACCACCACTTAAACTTCAAGATTTCTAGCCACAAAATAATCCCCGCCATCAATACTAGTGCCGTCCACGACCAGACGATAACACTTGACGCTAGCATTGGTTGGTATTTAAAGGTATGCTTATCGTTATTCACAGTACAAAATTCCTTTCACATTGGAGTGAGTTTGATGCAATTATATACGGATGCCGCGACCACACCCGATAATCAGCGCAGTGCCGCGGGAATCTTAATTATTGATCAGGGCCAACAACACCAATTCAAACAGGTCTTGCCAGACAGTGATAATCATACCGCAGAATTTCTTGCCGCCATTGCTGGCTTTAAAACTTTATTAGATTCTTATGGTCCGCAAGTCAGCGTCTTTTTCTATACGGATAGTCAAATC
Organism: Lactiplantibacillus sp. ME-2; assembly: GCF_022549155.1. NCBI lineage: Bacteria > Bacillati > Bacillota > Bacilli > Lactobacillales > Lactobacillaceae > Lactiplantibacillus > Lactiplantibacillus sp. ME-2. Next base: position 9,741 of record NZ_JAKZEQ010000012.1, on the reverse strand, counting down.
GTCGCCGAAAGTGTCGCCAAGGGTTACAGCAAAACTTTCAGTGTCGAGCTGGCGACTTTGCTGCACCTGCAAGACCAGTGCCAATTAGTAATCACCCAGTGGGTTGCCGAAAGTGATAACCATGGCGCCCATCAATTAGCACAACAAGGCTTACATCTTAGTGACTAATCAGCCGGGGCCAAATAAGTTTCAATTGATCGTTGATACTGGTCCCAGTCATGAGCACCAGTTTGAACATAATCGGCTAACAGCTTACCAATCATGGGTCCTGTTGTTAAACCAGATGAACCTAACCCGCTAGCTACCAAAATATGTGGGTTATCCGGAATTGGACCGAAGAACGGCGCAAAGTCACGCGTGTAGGCACGCGTACCCACTTTTACCTGCGTAATTTGATCCTTAGTCAGGTTGGCATCAAGTTTGAGCCCGCTAGCAAAGAGATCATCTTCAACCAGACTTGAAACCTGCAAATCGTAGCCCTGATCATTTTCGTGCGTCGCCCCAACGACCAATTTGCTGCGCGTAAAGGGAATAAAGTCTCGTTCACCTTCAGGCATGAGCACTGGAACATCGTCAGCCCAAGTCTCAGGTAGCTGCATTTCAATCAACTGCCCTTTTTGTGGCCGAACATCCGCAACAATCTTCATTGGCAACAATAACGGCTTTAGCCACGCCCCGACTGCTAAAATCAACGTGTCATAGCTTTGCTGACCATTAACCGTCAATAGTTGGCCCTGGTCACCTAAACGTACCTTACCTTTATGACGGACCAGGTTTCGCTTTTCAGCGTATTTCAGTAAATTATGTGCAAACTTATCGCCATCGACCCGCGCACCACCACTCACAAACACACCGGGTTGGGGCGCCGTTAGCAGTGGGATCCGTTCTTGGACTTCTTCAGCAGTTAATTTCTCAATCGTTCCCATCTGGGGTGCCGCTTGCCGGCGCTTTAGAGCTAAATCGTATAGCGCCTGCAGATCATCTGGATCGGCACGAGTCACAATCGTTCCTGCTTGTTGATAAACAGAATAGCCCATTTGCGTGTCCGCAACAATTTCCGGATACAAAGCAGCCCCGGCCTTAGCGAGTTGATACCAACGCTGATTACGACGTTTGGATAACCAAGGTGAAATAATCCCTGCTGAATTCTTAGTCGCTTGACCAATACCTTCATCATAAATCGTGACGTTCAGGTCAGGGTTCTGGCTTAAATAGTACGCCGTGACCGCCCCAACAATGCCACTACCAATAATCGTTACTTGTTTTTGCATTTTCCAACGCCTCCACAACCAATCTGCTTTCATTTTAGCATACTCGAATTTGTTGCGGGTCGCTGATTCAGTTGGATTAAAGTCAGACCATTGGTAGATGTTGCTGGTACTAGCTTTGCAGCGATTAATTTAATACCGTGGACTGGCTCTTTGCCCCCTATGACTGGGACAGAGCAATCAATAGTTGTTGCCGGACAAAATTTTCGTTCGTCCAGTGTAAATAATGCTGACCTGGTGCATGAACTAGGTGACCAAGCTGGCACCACGGTGATTGTTGGTACGCCGTCAAGCGTTGGTCAGTGACTAAAACTTGGATTGGCAGCGTCAGTACCCGCTTTTCAGCGGTTCGAAGCGTCGTTACTAATTGTGGTAAGCATTGCGCTTCAGTCAGAATACTCGGGTTCGCGTAAGCTGCTAAATCAATACGGGCATTGGCGACACGTTCTGCCAGTAGGTTTAAAGGATTAACTTCTGCTAAGAGTTGCTGAAGTGTCAAAGTTTGTCGCTGTTGTACTAGTTGCGGATAGTTTTCAATAAAAGATTGGACGTTTGCAAGAAGTTGTGGTGCCATCGCGGCATAGGGTGGTTCAAGCAAAACTAAGCCACAAACATTATCTAAGTGCTGCTGGGCATATAAGAATGCGTAACTAGCGCCTAAACTGTGGCCCACCAATAATAAGTTGCTCACGTGTTCATGGTGAACCACATCCTCAAGATTGGCTAAAATATGCGGGACAGTGCGCACCATTTGACTATGAATGCTACGGCCCACGCCAATCGTGTCGATGGCAAGTAATCCCACCTGACTTGGCAATCGTGCCATTAAATGCTTAAAATTATAATCAGTGGCGTCCCAGCCAAACGCCGGTAAGCACATCAACGTCGGCTGTTGTGGTCCCGCCGGTCGGTACTGATAGTACACTTGTCCCAATTCCGTCATTAATTGATTCATGATTACTTGCCTCCCACAATGACAGACATCGTAAGTAGTTCCAAATGCTTTTTTATTACAGATAAAACACAGCTTTACAATCAGTCATGCATAGTCTAGTCCACAACTGATCAGTAGAAAATGGTTTTTAACCGCTTCGTTAAATCAACTGACCATTAAAAAAGTTACAAGATTTAAATAATCGTCACATTTTGACCATATTTTCGTTTTACACTTATTAATATGCACGACTATATTGTTTTAAAGGACTTTTGCCATGTTAGTTATTGTTTGGATTCTTTTAGTTTTATTGTTAGGGCTCATGGGTTGGTTGGAATACCACAATCTTCAGCATCCGGTCATCCAGCCAGCTAAAAACCTGGCGCCGCGCGCACAGCTCCAATTGCAACATCAAGTGCGGCAACACGTGACCGATCAAGCACCACGATTGAAATGGTTATATTATGGAATGGCAGCTTGCTGGTGGCTCGGTGTTATCAGTTTACTAGTCAGTTGCTACTTGGTCAGCGCAAAATTAACCCTGTTGATTTTTCCGATTCGGAGTGTTGTCACAAGCATCGCCTTAATGATCGTTGGCATCATCTTGCTAATGATTCCTGCCTTAGTGTGGCCGACGCAAAGTTATGATTACTTGATTGGTCACTCAACTCAAGACCATCATTGGCAGCTAGCCGATACCGCCACGTTCGAACACTATCGTCGCTTTCAGATTTGGTTGGTTTTGGCATTAGACGTCTTCATCCTGATTGGTTGGATTAGTTGGGCCTACCGGGTCAGCACCGTTCCCATGGTCACTATTGAGTACCTACTAATGGTGGTGGCAATCGCCGTACCAGTTGTGGCATTGATCACGCTGTTAGCACAACTGCCATACTTACATCAAAACCGATACTTGATTCCGGTCAGCGGGCGCTTTGGCACCCAGCATTATCATGCGAATCAGGCACTCATGCAACAACAACCGGACTTAAAGTCACGGCTAATTATCGTTAATGTTGTTCGGATTATTGGTTACGCGTTGGGGTTGTATGCTTTATGGTTGTTATATGCCAACATTCTTGCACCGGCCTTTACGGTCGATACCAGTATCGTTTACCCCGCAGCGGCGTTTGCCATCATCGGATTGTTAATCGTGTTAACAACGGGCGGTGTGTGGCTTCCCCGTTTCTATGATTACTTGCAATTATTAGATAACAAGACCTTGACGTTCAAATTGGCCGGTAGCGACCGCTTCCGTCGTTTTCGTTTTCATTTGTATTACTTCAAGTTGGCATTCAGTATTTTATGGATCGTTATCTGGGCATTGATCATCGGTTATATTTATTACTTTGGCTAGGTACGCTCACCAATAATACGCAAAACGGTACTCAAACTAATCTGAGTACCGTTTTTTAGTGTCATTTTATGAGACTTGCCAGCGAGGCCAACTTGAGCGCCAAAGGACTCAAAATAAGTGTCGCCATTGCGGCGCAAGAGCCATTACTGTTATATTACTGCGTTTTGAAGAGCGCAACAAAGTCAGCTTGCGCGCTCGCAGCTTCAAACGTTCGCTTGGACAGTGTCGTCACCTGCCGATCATTGAGCCACAGCACTTGGTAATCTGTAAAAGCATGAAGGTCGCGAACGTCATGTGTAATCATCAAGTAGGTTCGCTCAGGATGGGCTTGCATGACCTGAAACAACAACTGCACGTTTTCCCGATCGACCGCTGCTGTTGGTTCATCCAAAACAATCAATTCGCGATCAACTTGTAAGAACAGCAATAACTGAACTAATTTGCGTTGGCCCCCAGAAAGCTGACCATAATGCTGATCCCACAACGGGGCCAAGAATTGATAAGCTTGGGTATCAATAAGTTGTTGGAGCTGTTCAGTTGTCAATCGTAGTCGTCCGTGCTCGATGCCCAAAACCAGTTGGGCAACGTCCCGCACACGAATTGAAGACAGTAACGGGAGTTGTTGGTTCAAATAAATGGCTGCTTTAGGTAGGTCTAATTCACCTTGTGCCGGCCGCAAACCAGTGATGATATCAGCCAGCGTCGTTTTTCCAGCTCCATTTTGACCAATCAAAAAATTGACACCGGGACTTTTTAATTGAAAACTCACGTCCTTGAAGAACGGTTGCCCATTTCTTGAAAAGTAATATGCTAAGTGCTCAACACGCATCATTATAAGCCCTCCGTTGGCAGAATCTTAATGTGCCGATAGCTAAATCCGCCGATAACCAATAATACAATCAGACTCAGAAGATAAGTCGTCATAAAGTGGCTGACGGGGCCCACGCTGATCATCGCAAAAACATTGGTAACTAAGTAAATGGGACTAACCAGGTTGAGTAATGGGTTATTGGCAGACACTGCCAGCATGTTACTCAACATAAAGGTACCTACGACGACGATCAGCGCCAGTGCATTTCCAATCATATCGACAGTTTTACGTCGGAGTGCCAAGGCAATCAAGGGTAAGCCAAAACAAGTGACTGGTAGATACGTAAGCAACACAGTCAACCATAAGCGACCTAGCAACGATAAAAAGGCCAACTTGAAAGTAATCGCGCTCAACAGGGCCACCAACAATAAAGTCATCAAAATTATACCCAAGCTGACCAGCGCTTGACTGACAAGAAAAACTGCAGGGCTAACCACCAAGGTTCGATATTGTTTGAGATAACCCTGCTCGCGAAGAATGGCTACATTGCTGGCAGTCGTTAGACAATTGGAAAAAATCATCCAACCAATGTAGGGCACGACTTGAGCCGTATAAGTTGTCAGCGATAAAGGTTTAAAGAAAGCGCTACTGACATTCATGATTAAAAAGACAAGTGGCAAACAGATCGTGTAAATTAACACCCCGGGAGTATCCCGAATGACCTTAAAAAAATACTGCGTGTAGACCCCCACTTGAACGCTATATTTGTGCATCACCATCACACCCCTTTTGTTAATCTAATTGTTTTATTATATGTTTATCATTTATCAAAAAGCAAGTATTCTTATACCAGGCATGTAAGTATGGCCAATTTACAAAGTTTTTGAGCTTGCTAAACGTCTTTAATTGCAAAAGGTAGTCTAAAAATGACTAAACGTCACCGTTCGAGCCTGCGCATCAATCCGGACATCCGCCCCCAATGGCGTACTGAGCATGGGGACTGTATGGCAGCTATCGTAGTCGTAAATAATTGGTAATTGGCGATCCCCCAGCACCTCCTGTAAGATATCGATTGGCAACCGCCCGCTGCCTTGATCATCGTACAACGCGTGTTTTCCCAAAATAATGCCAGAGATTTGATCAAAAACACCAGCCAACGCTAACATTACGAAATTTTTTTCCAGCGTTGCTGCAGTTTTCTCGGCATCTTCAATAAATAAAAGCTCGTTACCAGTTAATTTTGGAAAATAAGGTGAGTTAAAGAAGCCGTACATGGTGTTCAAGTTCCCACCGATCAAACGGCCAGCCAAAACGGGGGTCGCCGTATAATGCCAAGTATTTGCGTGCATGTGTTTCGGATGTTCAAAGGTCTCCCAATTGATCGCTTCATCCGTCCACTGTGCCGGTGCCGGTTCGGTTACGGCCTGCCCCGGTGCTGCGCGGTAGACTGTCAGAAAATTTTGCCAAGTAGTTGTCACGATCTCTGACTCTAAGGCGCCAAGTGAGGCTACTAAGGCCGGTCCGTAAATCACACGACAGTTAGGCGCGTGCGTTTGCACCGCCAATAACACGGCCGTCGCATCGGAGTAACCAACAATTGTTTTGGGATGCTGATTGAGATACTCGTAATCGAGCATTGCTAGAACCGAATTTGCGTTTGTCCCACCAATCGTTGCCATCAAGATGTCCAGCGAATCATCATGAATTAACGCGTTGATTTCGGCCGCCCGTTCTTTGATGGAACCAGCACGGTAACTATCCCGTCGTCCCGTCAAATTACCGGCAACTAAGGTCACTCCTTGGGTTGCCAAGAACCGTCGTGCGCGAGCATAACGGTTTGGCGATAATGCCGTAATCGGCGTTGATGCAGAAAATGTCCCAATTTTCATTGTATTCCCACCCCACAAGATTAAAATATAATTAAAATAAGTGTAGCACTTTTTAATCTTAACGTACTTCCAATCGACGTATTTCCTCAAAAAAACGACTTTCAGCTAATAACTTGCTGAAAGTCGTTTAGTAATCAACTGGCTATGCTCGTTTTGAGCGACTTAATTGACTTATTGTGTGACCACGTTTGAGCGGTTGGCTGAAACGTAATTCCCTTTATTCGTTAAATAATAGCGTGAGCCACCCGACCGTGAGTAAACCTTCGTTACTTTAATTCGATCACCAGCGGCGTGGTAAGCGTGTCGATTAGACTTAACAAAGTTTGAAGATTTATAGGTGTAGAGTCCCACTTTAGCCTTGATCCAGCCACTGGAAGGTACTGATTCATAGTACCAATGATCAGATTTGGAGACCTTCGCCGTGATATAACCACCACTCACCTTAATTCGATAGAAATTCCCACTTTTAACCAATTTACCACTGTAGATGCCACCCTTTTTCAAGGTTTTACCCGTCGAGGTTGTCAAATTAACATCTTTGAACAAAGTGCTCTTTTCACGAAGTTGATATAATCCGTGTTGGCCGACCCAATAGCCGGTGACGTCCTGTGATAAGACCCATTTATTCAGACCACTTAAGTAAACCAGCTGTTTGGAACGACTCTTAGTGACTGACTTGGTTGCTGTGACCTTGTAGTATTTTTTCTTAGCGCTACTGGGCACTTTTGTGCCGTCATAATAGCTCGACGCCCCATTATTGAGGTACACATGTTGCCCTTTCGTATAACTGCTGTAGGCATACGTCGTGCTAGTTGAACTGGTCGACGATGATGTCGAAGTCCCGGAAGTCCACCAGCTTAACGGGTGGTATGTCGTCACGGAAGCACTGTCATACAAACTGTTATCAACATATTGTCCTAGCGAAGATAAATAATAGCTACTGGAATATTGCCACAATGAGAACGAAATCGTCGGCTTCGAGGAGTAATTTGCAATCCACTGGGCATCAAAACTTTGCCGTGCCGTGTTGGCGTATGTGGTTGCAAATGACTGGTACGAATAAAAAATCAACTTCTTGCTCGTTAACGACCGCATCTCAGTATACCAAGCCTTGACAGCCGCGTTGGCCGCCGTGCTACTCATGGAAGTCGTTTCAAAATCCAAGACGTAGAACTTCGTGTTCTTATTTGCGCGTTGATAGAACTTATCTGCCTCGGCTTTGGCAGTCGCGGTACTCGTAAAGGTCGCATAGTCATAGGACCCGAACGGAACACCATATTTCACATAGAGACTCTCATTAGAGGTGTGGTAGAGATCCTCATAACTGCTCCCATATTGCACCCGGTTGATGACAAAATCAGCCTGACTCTTCAAACTTTGAACCTCGGTACTCGTTAACTGACCTTGCCACTCTGAGATATCCGGCACCGCCGCGTGTGCCTGAACGACTCCGGTACCACCTAAAAAACAACCCACGAGCAGCAGTATCAACCGCCACTTTTTCTGCATGACCAAATTACTCGCCTTCCCATCATTAGTTTGATATGTACGTTTACTGCACACCTTATCCTACCGATAAAATGTGCAGATAAGTTCTCAAACTGATTGCAGTCGCTTTACAATTTGTTTACATTATAAACTAATGCAGGAAAGTGTGATTTACTAGTAAAATGATTCATGTGGAAACTTTTCTAATCGATATAGGCCTTCATCATCCGGGTAGATTCCTCCAGGCTTAGGTCGATACCCGAAGTGTTGGTAAAATAAGTGCGCAGTCACGGACGCTGGAATTTCTACACGGTGGGCATGACTGAAATAGACATCCTGTTCAAGGGTATGCAGAATTTGACGCCCACCACCCATGCCTTGAACCTCCGGATCAACAAAAATCGTGAACAGACTGTACTCACCTGGGCGCCCCCAGTATGACCCAATCGCCCCGGTCGCAACGAGTTGCTGCTGAAAATAACCGACATAAAAGTGCGTCGCAGCAGCTTTTTGGCATAGCCAAGCCGGTGTCATCTGGGTAATGAGCCGATCCAAGTATGCTTTGGGATAGTCACCCTGATTACTCGTCAGTAATGTGCGCGCAATCAGTGCCGCCGCTGCTGGCGCATCCGTAGTTTTAAAACGTCGAATTTGTAATTGCATATGACAACTCCTCTCGTATTGCACTATTCTTTGCTCGTTGCAATGAACAACGAATACCTTTTTGATCGTCTGCCGATACCAATTTAACAATAACCACTTAAGCTTCCACAAACCAAGGTTCTAAAATTTTTAACGTAGCTTGCTCAAAATCGATACACACTTGCGCCCCATATGGAAGTGCCGTTCGCGGAAAAGCGTGACCAAAATTAATATTGTACAGAATTGGCAATTTCAAATCGGCTGTCTCATCGATCAAAATTTGGCGGTATTCCTGATAATAATGCTCATTCTGCGGCTTACCTACAATCACGGCGGCTACGTTTGTCAAAATCTCAGCTTGTCGCATTCGTTGCAGCATCCGCTTGAACAAATCTGGCTGCGGCTGTTCGTCACTCGTTTCGATAAACAGAATTTTTCCGCGCCATTCGGCTGCACATGGAATCAGTCTGAACTGTTCCGCAACTTGCCGTTCGTCTGGATAACGGGTCGTGGTCAATAAATCATAAAAGCTGTCCAGACAACCACCAAGTAGCGTCCCACTGATTGTCCCGTGACCACGTAACACTTCGTAATGGTGCATTTCGGTGTGGGTCATGCGCCGTGTTCCCTGCGCCGATTCACTGAAATTTGTTCGTTCGTCATACCACACAGGACTGCTAATAATGCTTGTCTGCTGAGGATTTTCAAAGTAACGCTGCCAAGTCTTCGTGGTATACGGCAACATCGTCGGCCCTAATTCGGCCAAGTCGCTTAAGAAATTGGGGCCATAAAAAGTTTGCAGTCCAAGCTGATAAAACATCAAATGATTGATCGTCGTATCTGAAAAGCCTGTAAACAGTTTAGGCGACCGCCGAACCGCCGTCTTAAACTGCTCATCAGCCATCAAAAATGGCACGGTTCGATACGTATCATCACCGCCAATTGCCGCCACAACTCCACGGATACTTGGGTCTAAGAAAGCCGTCTTCAAATCGGCGGCTCTTAATTCAGGGCGTTGCTGTAAAATCAGTCGCCCTTTCAAAGCATTCGGCATCATGACTGGGACGAGCCCTAGTTGGCGCATCCGTTTTAGCCCCCGATTCAATTGATGTTGCTGCGTGAGTTCTCCGAGCGTGCCGCTCGAAAGACTGACGACAGCCACGTGATCACCAACGTGCAATGGTGCTGGTTTTAACATATTCTCACCCTTTCCTAATTTAATTTAAAATTAATTTTATCATCATTATATAATATTTTAAATTGTTATTTGGTTTTTATTCATTTTCAATGTAACCAACGACTAAATAGGTCACTGAGTCCGCTGCTCTGCATGACTCAGTGACCCGTCGCCC
>NZ_JAKZEQ010000129.1:0-559 GCF_022549155.1 Lactiplantibacillus sp. ME-2 | reverse complement strand
AGAAGCTGTCTAAAATCTCTTAAGTAATAGTGCTAAAAACGCTAAAACGACCATTTGCAGACTGGTGGTTAATTGACGCTCACAATTTTTCCAAAGTCGCCGACAATTCTCTAGCCAACTAAAAGATAGTTCGACTACCCAACGTTGGGGCATGACTTCGAATCGATGCAACTCATTGCGCTTCGCAACCTGCACGGTTGCGTTTAAATTACTGGCTACATCGAGCTGAAAATTAACGCCTGAATAACCACCATCAACTAAGACATTTTGAACCTGGCGTAAATGCATGGCATGTAAAGCGATCATTGCACTGGCCCCGTCTCGATCAGAGACGTTCGCTCGCGTCATGTGAATGGCCTGCGGAAAGCCATTGATATCAACTGCCAGATGGCGCTTAATCCCCGAGATTTTCTTACCAGCGTCGTAACCTTTGTTTTCAGCAGTAGCGGTGTTTTTGACGCTCTGAGCGTCAACGATAATAAAGGAAGTTAAAGCTGAACGTCCTTGGTAAGTTCGCCGAGCAATGACAATTTTTTTAAAACTTGTTCCAATAAAGAAT
>NZ_JAKZEQ010000128.1:0-567 GCF_022549155.1 Lactiplantibacillus sp. ME-2 | reverse complement strand
TGTCATTACTTAATGACATAAGTAAGGAGATAAAAAGATGAAATATGGCTATGCGCGGGTCAGTACCACTGATCAAAAATTAGCAAATCAAATTGAGTTACTAAAATTGGCAGGAGCAGAAAAAATCTTTCAGGAAAAGTTTACTGGCACAACTACTGAACGACCGGAGTTTCAAAAACTGTTGCGCGTTCTAAAAACAGGCGATACTTTGATTGTCACTAAGTTGGATCGGTTTGCGCGGAACACGCGCGAGGCGTTAGCCATTATCCAAGAGTTGTTTAAAGAAAATGTCAAAGTCAACATTTTGAATATGGGCTTAATTGATAATACGCCGACTGGCCAATTAGTCTTTACAATATTTAGTGCTTTTGCGCAGTTTGAACGCGATATGATTGTCACGCGCACGCAAGAAGGTAAATTGTATGCCAAGCAACATGATCCGTTGTTTCGGGAAGGGCGACCGAAAACGTATTCTGATGAACAGATCAGATTTGCTTATGAGTTGCGAAAACAAGGCATGACTTATAAGATGATTGAACGAAAGACGGGGATTAGTAAACGCACGCA
>NZ_JAKZEQ010000127.1:0-594 GCF_022549155.1 Lactiplantibacillus sp. ME-2 | reverse complement strand
GCTATTAAACCAGTGCTTATGCGGTGTTTCACGTGAAGCTTTTTACCCTTGGCTTACCAATTGGCTTACTTTTACTATAAAATATTAAAATAACCCGGTTTCCTCCTGTACTGGAAATGTTCGTTTTAACGTGGTACACGTGGTACACGTGGACAATCGTTGATATAACAACGTTTCAAAGTGGCCTAACGTGGTTCATTACCCGGTACAACGTGGTACACTTAGTAAAAATTGTCTGAATATACCAAGTTTAAAAGCCTAAATAATTGGCTAACTTGTTGGCCGCCTGTTGATTTTGGCCCTTAGTGACGTGTGTGTAAACATTTAAGGTTGTTGCAACGTCCTCATGGCCTAATCGGGTTTGTACTTCTTTAATGGTGGCACCAGCGGCAAACAAAGCGGAGGCGTGACTGTGTCGAAAGCCATGTACGGTAATACTAGGGGTTAGGTGGTAGTCAGTGATGATCCGCTTTAACCACTTACCCGGAGTATTAAGCGATTTAAAACCGTTCTTAGTGTTAGCAAAAACTAACTGATCCGGTTGCAACGTATTAAAACCTAAAAACAAATAATATTCACGTTGCTGTTTATGCC
>NZ_JAKZEQ010000126.1:0-603 GCF_022549155.1 Lactiplantibacillus sp. ME-2 | reverse complement strand
TAGGGACTGTCTGAAAACTAAAAATTCAGGTATAATCTGAGGAAAAACGAATCGAGGCATTCCGATGACAACACCTAAACGATACGAACTGGAAGATGCTCAGTGGGACCGAATCAAAGGATACTTCCCGCCATACCGGACTGGCCGTCCATCAAGCCTAGACAACCGTACCGCCCTCAACGCTATCCTCTGGCTCATGCGCAGCGGGGCTCCTTGGCGTGATCTACCTGAACGCTATGGCTCTTGGAAAACGGTGTATAGTCGCTTCCGAGCCTGGGTAAGTTCAGGCTTGTTCGAACAGGTTTTTCTCGAATTGATTGACGATCCCGACATGGAAAACTTGAGCTTAGATTCAACGATCGTTCGAGCGCATCAAAAGGCCACTGGGGCAAAAAAAATGCCGAATGTATGGTCGAAAATCAAGCTATTGGATTAAGTCGAGGTGGCCGAACGACCAAGATTCACGCACTCGTTGACGGATTAGGGAATCCCTTGGGTTTTCGCCTAACAGGTGGTCAAGTACATGATAGCCAAGTTGCCAGTGAGTTGCTGGAAGGCTTCGATATTTCTCAATCAAATATTATCGCGGATAAAGCCTATGGC
>NZ_JAKZEQ010000125.1:0-613 GCF_022549155.1 Lactiplantibacillus sp. ME-2 | reverse complement strand
TAAAGTGAACCCTTAAAATTGGACAACTTTATTAAGCTGCTTTCTGGACGGTAAGTTCCCGGTATTTTATCGGGGACTTGCCGTCCAGTTTTGTTTTGATGCGCCGATGATTGTAGAAGTCTATCCATTCGTTCATAGCTTCGATAAGCGCTGTTTTGGTCTCAAAATGTTCATCCATAACCTCGACTTTCATAATGTGAAAAAACGACTCCATGGTGGCGTTGTCGAGACAAGTGGCTTTACGCGACATACTCTGAAATACATGGTGCTCTTTAAGCGTGTTTTGCCAGTGGCGATGCTGATACTGAAACCCTTGGTCAGTATGGACAGTCGTCCGATAATCTAACACCGGTATTCGATTTAGGGCTTCTTTCAAAGGCTTTAAAGCGAATTCAACGGTCGGGTGGTCACTGATATTGAAAGCCAGAACCTCTCCATTGAAGAGGTCGAGGACTGGTTCTAAATAAACCCGTTCATTTTGGCTTTGGTTCCCATATCGAAATTCACTGACGTCGGTGACTAACTTCTGGTAAGGCCGATCTGTTTTGAATCGTCGCTTAAGTCGATTTGGGGCGATGACGCCAACAGTTCCCTTGTAAGAATTATACTTTCG
>NZ_JAKZEQ010000124.1:0-622 GCF_022549155.1 Lactiplantibacillus sp. ME-2 | reverse complement strand
AACTTATACGGTGACAGCAGATGGTCAAATCAACGTTGCCACCCATTATAGCGGTCAGTCTGATTTGCCAGAGCTACCCGCATTTGGTCTGCGGTTTATCATGCCAACTACCGCGACCGGCTTCGACTATACCGGTTTGTCCGGTGAGACTTATCCTGACCGGCTGGCTGGCGCAACACACGGGCAATTCCACGTTGACAGTCTACCAGTCACACCATACTTGGTCCCACAAGAATGCGGTATGCACATGCAAACTGAACAAGTGACAGTAACGCGATCAACAACACAAAATAACGCTGATCATGACAACACACCGTTCAGTTTGACATTTAGCCAAGCCGATGCACCATTCGCCTTCAGCTGCCTCCCCTATACCGCCGCTGAGCTAGAAAACGCAACACACATGGAAGAATTACCATTAGCACGGCGAACGGTCTTATCAATCTACGGTGCCGTTCGTGGGGTCGGTGGTATTGATAGTTGGGGAACGGACGTAGAAGCCCCATATCATATCCCCGCTGATCAAGACATTGACTTCAGCTTTAACATTCATTTTTAAAAATTAATTTGATTTCAAAAGAACGCTCCGGCAAGTTATTTGCCAGAGCGTTCTTTTAGATTA
>NZ_JAKZEQ010000123.1:0-630 GCF_022549155.1 Lactiplantibacillus sp. ME-2 | reverse complement strand
GCCCAAAGGAACCGTGATTTGCGATCGATTAAAGTTAATAAAACTGCCTTACTATGCCCACGAGGACCAACGACTGTATCTAGTTCAAAATCGCCGATGCGATTACGTTGATTAATCATCATGGGACGCTGTTCAATTGATCGCCCCAAAGATTGATTATATTTGGATCGTTGGTCAACGTTACGCCGTTGGCGTACACCATGTTCAGGTAGATCATTCAAGGAGAAACCAATTCTCCCCTGATTTAGCCAATTATAAATAGATTTAGTAGCTAGTTTAAATTCGTGAGCAATCATTCCTGGTGACCAGCTTAGACGTAAATGGTTGAGAATTTTTTGCTTTAACTCATCGCTCAGCTTAGTTTTCCGACCACATCGTGATCGCTTGTATTCGACATCTGTTTGTGCTAATTCAGCCTGATAAGGTTGACATCGAGATAATTCATAAGAAATTGTTGACGGTGATCGGTTCAGCCGAACGCCCATTTGGATATTGGACAGCCCTAGTTCACAAAAGGTTTCGATTTTAATTCGTTCGGAATAGGTTATACTAGACAAAAGATCAGCTCCTAAAAGATGGGTTTGTGGTAAACACCATTTTAAAGGAAGCTGATCTTTTTTGTCCGAACAG
>NZ_JAKZEQ010000122.1:0-688 GCF_022549155.1 Lactiplantibacillus sp. ME-2 | reverse complement strand
TGCCGCCTAGGAAAGACAAGCAAATATTTACTTTAACTTTTGGGGTACACCTCATAGCTCTGGTCAGCTAGCGGTTATTAAATATCGTTAAAATCTGCCACCGTCTTTAACGGCTCTACATGGGAAGCCCTGTTCTAGCGGGACTTCCTTTTTCTATTACATTATAGCATGTCCCTTAAAAACTGGCTAACGTTTTAGGCTTTGATCAGGTTCAGAATCTGGTTGTTTAATTTCTGGATTCTGTTTAGCAAATGCTTTCAGTTGTTTTTGCGTTCGATTACTGATTTCATGGTGTAAATCATTTAACTTATTTTTTAGTCCTAAGAACCTGTCTAGTATCTGCTGAATCTGGTAGAATTGTGGAAAACCGACTGAGGAGTTTGTCATGCCAGATTATCCAAGCAATATTTCTCGAGCGCAATTTGCGTTAATACAACCTGATTTAGAAAACTTCCGCAAGCATACAAGACCGCGTCGTTATGATCTTTATGACGTATTCAATGCCATCCTTTACTCGCTTACTACAGGGTGTCAATGGCGTGAATTACCGCACGATTTTCCGGAATGGCATACCGTCTACCGCTATTACGATATGTGGCGAGATAAACCAGACCCGACAGCTGATTCGCTATTAGAACGTGTTTGGATACTTTGACATTCGATTTGATTTTAGTTAAATTAGATCAAA
>NZ_JAKZEQ010000121.1:0-803 GCF_022549155.1 Lactiplantibacillus sp. ME-2 | reverse complement strand
TTTAGTCATAGTAAAACCCCCGAGATTGTTGTCCAATCTCGGGGGTTCACTTCATAATGACCAGCAAGGGTCGCACTTTTTAGTTAAGCATTCTACTAATGGATACAATTTTTATCAGTTGCCAGTACGAGCAGGGCATTCGCCCTTAGCGTCAGTATTGTGGGATTTGCGATATACGATTGGTATTGATGTTGACCAATTGCGCTTGTATGATTCGATTATGGCTGAGCTGGATGATGAAAAAGTTGCGGTCTTTGTCTTTGACCACCTAACTGTTGACGGGCAGGTACGTGCAAAGTTTGATCGTCAAGAGCTCGAGTTTGTTCTAGCCAGTGAATTGCACGAGTTATTTACGAGTGTTCGTGTGAGTGAAACAATGCCGTTTACGAATTTATCAAAATAAATTCGAATAAAGGGTTGACCTGCATACTAATACTTGATAATATATATCTTGTCGCTGCGAGCACTGCTGTTAAACAGCTAGCCGCTAGCACTTACATTGTTTCATTTCAAATTGTTGTAAGTGAATAAATATTCAAAACAGCAAAAAAGTTATTGACATGAGTAATCGCTAATGATAAGATATTTCTTGTCGCGTTAACAATTCAACTGATTGAGGCGTTGACGATTATGTTATGGTAATAACGTTTCAAATTCATTTGCATAGTTATTCAACTTATTAAATAAAGTTGTTGACAAGGAAATGATGAAATGATATTATGTAATAGTTGTGTTAAGCGATTAACGTACGGAATTAGATCTTTGAAAACTGAACAAAGTTTCGACGAATCAAATGTGTAGGG
>NZ_JAKZEQ010000120.1:0-845 GCF_022549155.1 Lactiplantibacillus sp. ME-2 | reverse complement strand
CGGCAAGCACCACCGCTTCATTACGATTGCCATTCTTCAATTGACCGTATTCAATGGCATCGGTCATTGATAGGACCGTGACTAATTGGGCAAAGTTAATATTGAAAAGGACTAATCCGATGATCAATAAGGTCAAATTCGTCTGCGCAACAATAAAGATAATATAGGCTAAAATCATTGAGCATTGACCGAGTGCAAAGAGCACTTTCCGTGGAATAAACCGGTTCAAGATTGGATATAGTGGTGACGTCACAAAACCGATCACAGTTGCGACCGCCCCAGCAATCCAAAATTCACTAGGTTTACCAATCACGAATTTAAAAAGATAGAATAGAACCCCGTTGGTTGTCACGTATGCTAATGAATAGAATAAGTAACCCAGACTGACCCACATAATTTGGTCATTCTTGATAATGCCCATAAAGACACCTTTGATCGTCATCTTTTGTTTGGCTGCTTCCCGAATCGCATTGTGCTTCTCACTGGTTCCAAAGGCGACAAATAGTGCGGAAATGACTGCCACAATACCGACAATAACGGCAAACGCTAGCCAGCCTTGTGGACCTTGGGTATGCTTACCAGTTGCGATAAAGGTAAAGTACGTGGTAATTGGTACAACGACCATTGTCAGGCCGTTCCAACCGGTCGTCCCAGCAAAACTGCCAAGAGCCGTGAGAATTCCCCGGGCATGACTATCTTCACTAATCGCTGGAACCATGCCCCAATACGAGACATCTGTTAACGAATAGAAGACATCCAAGATAATAAATAAAATCGCAAAAACAATTAAAAATAAAATCCAGTTTACCTTTGCTAATCCAAAGATTCCTGAGAAAATAACGACT
>NZ_JAKZEQ010000011.1:0-84299 GCF_022549155.1 Lactiplantibacillus sp. ME-2 | reverse complement strand
ATTTAGTCATAGTAAAACCCCCGAGATTGTTGTCCAATCTCGGGGGTTCACTTCACCTTGACAAATGCAGACGGCTCGCTTTTTATTTTGACTAACCGTTCAAATTAACGAATAGTTCCTGTATATTGAAAATCATCGGCAGTGGGATCTTGTAGAAAAGCCTTCAAATCAGTCATGTTCTCAATAACCGCTTTGCCGGACTTAGCCAGCATCACATTAAACGTGCCATCAGCTAACGTTTCACCATAGTAAGCAACGGGGATATCTAAACCATATGCTGTTCCAGTTTCCCAAATAGTTCCCGTGTCAAAGCCATCAACCACGGCGACAACTAACTTGGCCCGTTTTAAATGGTCCACATTGTCCGTAAATACCGCGTTTCGATCAGCTTCGGTCGCATCCGGCGTCAAATCGATGCCGTCTAGCCGTGGACTGTAATAAGTCAATTCTAACTCGTCCATTAATTTTTCGATCTTAGCTAGCCGTTCTGGTTGGCCCTCAGTAAACCAAGGTCCTGCTAAATAAATTGTTGGCTCATCACTCACCAAACGCGTACTCATTTGCTCAATCCTCTTTCTCATTCAATGTTTATTCATTTTAACCGTCAACCCCATGAATTTCAAGCGTCGTTTAGCTCGTTTTAGGCAAACAAAAAGGTCGGGAATTCCCGACCTAAATACTCATTTAACACTTAATTGACTTAATCCATTAAAATCGGCCGTTGTTAAATCAACGTTGGCGGCTGCCACATTGTCCCGTAAATGCTCAATAGAACTTGTTCCTGGAATCGGTATGATATTATCAGACCGCTTCAATAGCCAGGCCAAGGCAATTTGCGCTGGGCTCACCTGATACTTTTGGGCCATCGTGCTGAGGACACTCCCAGCCTGAGCCAGTTCACCCGTTGCTAATGGGAACCATGGCAGAAAAGCCATCTTTTGTGAGGCCGCGTAGTCAACAACGTCATCATCACCGTGATTGGCGACATTATAGAGATTTTCAATGGCATCAATCTTAGCGACTTGCTGCGCTTCCTTGATTTGATCAACAGTTACTTGACTCAGACCGATATGCTTGATTTTACCTTCATCCTGAAGCTTTTTGAGTTCACCGACTTGATCCGCAATCGAGTAATGAGGGTCAATTCGATGTAAGAATACTAGGTCTTCATGGTCAATCCCCAGTGTCATCATTGAAACTTCTACTTGCTGACGCAGATACCGTGGCTCACCAAGTGGCGTCCACACATTCGGTCCTTGCCGCGTTTGACCGACCTTATCAGAAATGAAGATCTGATCACGATTAGCGGCATCCTTCAAGCCCGCCGCTAAGTACCGGTCAGCAAACCATGGACCGTATGAATCAGCCGTATCAAAGAAATTAACGCCATATTCCAGTGCTTTCTTAACTACCTTGACCCCATTTTCAGGATCAGCGTATGGTCCCCATGTCCCAGGACCCGTTAACTGCATGACGCCATAACCCATCCGGTTAACTTTGAATTGATCATCAAACGCGTAAGTACCCGCGTTAGCTGCATTAATCGTTGTCATCAAATCGCTCCTTATCGTTTATTAATTATGTTCAGTTTACTCCTATCGACCCAAGTGCGGTCAAACATTTTGTTCGTTAACCTTGGGTTGGGTTGTGCATGTATGAACCAGCCGCATCTGGCAAGTCGTTTAAGGCTTGCATATCGGCCACACTAATTGCGAAGTCCAATTGCGTATTCGCCTCAATATGGGCTGGATTAACAGCCTTGGGCAATGGCAAGACCCCATTTTGCAAAACGAAGCGTACCGCTAACTGCGCCACACTGACGCCGTATTTATCGGCATAGGCCTGTACTTGCGGATTATCGAGGACCCCGCCCGTCGCTAACGGCGAGTATGCTTCTACAAGCATGGCATGTTCCTCAGAAAACTTGGTGATCTTAGGTTCCGTGAAGCCCAAGTAATATTGAATTTGATTGACCATTGGTGGTATCGTCGCCTGGTTAAGAATATTCTTCAAATCCCGAACAGCAAAGTTAGAGACACCAATCGCTTTCGCCCGGCCACTTTGATAAATAGCTTCCATTGCCTGCCAAACATCGAGGTTAGCTTCATCGTAAACTCGACCGACTTGCCCCCATGGCCAAGGTGCGTGTACCAAATAGATATCCACGTAGTCTAAACCCAAATTTTTCAGTGAGCGATCGAAATCATTTAGTGCACCTTGATATGACTTCGTTTCGGCCGGTAATTTAGTCGTCACAAAGATTTGCTCACGTGGAATGCCAGAATCACGAATTGCCTGGCCAACGCTAGCTTCATTTTGATAGGCCAGTGCAGTATCAATATGCCGGTATCCCGCTGCTAAGGCCGCACGAACGGCTTGATACGTTGCCTCACCACCAGGTATCTGCCAAGTTCCGAATGCGACTTTGGGAATGTTGACACCATTTGCTAGTTGATACATCGTTGTTAACACTGTCATCTTATTTTTGCTCCTTTACTGGTTTTGACTGTCGTTGCTGAGTGGGATCACCTACAAGGCTTGCCCCGATGATCGCCACGCCGACGACCGTTAGAATTTGAATAACCGCCATATTACTGTGGCCTCCTTAATTGAATAGAGATTAGTGTAATCCCTTAGAGTAACTCTAAGGCAAAGATAAAGTTTCAAAAAAAGAACGAAATTGACTTGGGCCAATCTCGTTCTGCATTATTGTGATATTAATTACTCATAAATCGTTGCATGCTGGAAAATGATGCTGCCGGATAATGCTAGTAACGCGGAAAGAATGATAGCTAACCAGAGTACTGGTCCCCAGCCTAATTGACCGCCTAACCAGCCGAATAGTACGGGCCCCACTGCAGCTAACAAATAGCCCGCGGATTGGGCCATACCAGATAAGTCAGCCGTTTCAAACCCATTGGTCGTTTTTTGCGTAAAGAAGACGACTGCCAAACTGAAGGCTGCTCCAGAGCCTAATCCTAGTAAGACGCAGGACAGTGCTGCCACCCAAAAATTCGTTCCGGAAAGTAAGATACCACCAATTCCCGCAATAAAACCGACACCTACCACCATAATCATTGCCCAAACGCCGCGCCGATGACCAGAAGTCGCTGGCACTAAATATGACATCGGTAGGCCGCTCAATTGCATGACCGTAACTAAATTGCCAGCCACAATCAAGGAGAAGCCATGGGCAACAAATACCGTTGGTAACCAAGTCAGTAATGAATAGTAGACTAGTGCTTGCAAGCCGAAAAAGGCCGTAACGACCCACGCTAACGGCCGCCGCCAAACACTCCCGTGAGTTGCCGTTGACTGCCCATCACTCGCGGTCATCGCAACTGTTGGTGCGCGATGATTGTATTTCAAGTTTGGCAACCAGACAACCAAATTAATTAGTCCAATCACCGATAGCACCGCCATCGTTAGTGGTAACGACCAGTGTGCCGCCAACACTCCCGAAAGTCCCGTTCCCAGTGAACCGACTAATAGCATTGAGAGCGTGTATTGACTAGTTGCGACTGGAATCTTCGTCGGAAAATTATCTTTAATAATCGCTGGAATCAAGACATTGCCACCGTCCGCGCCAATCCCGACTAGTAACGTCCCAATGAAAAGGGCAGCAATCGTTGGGATGACCCGCAGATAACTCCCAACGGCTAGAAAGATCAACATGACATAAATTGTCAGTTCGTTGCCAAATCGCCGCCCCCAATGTGCAATCAATGGGGACATAATGGCAAACGTCAATAATGGGATCGTGGTCAGTAATCCCGCCATCGAGCTCGGCAAACCCAGTGTCCGTTTCAAAGAACTGATTAATCCCGGCATCATTGTAATTGGTAAACGCATATTCGTTGCCGCTAACATCATTCCAAGTGTTAAATAGCGGCTATGTTGATGTGTTGTGGTCATAAGTAGTTGACATCTTCTTTCCAAGATTTTAGTTCGATAATTGTCGAACTAAAAAGCAAAAAAACTAAAGCGTTGCTAAGAACCCCGGTAAAAACCGGTCAAAGGTCGCTAATTGTAAGGATAGATACTTCGTCTGTGCCTTTCGTCGCGTATTGGTGAGACCCACTAACCGCAAGGTCTTAAAGTGATAAGAGACGGTTGACTTGCTGATATTTAATTGCGCCCCCACTTCGCTGCAAGTCATTTCCCGTTGTGCTTGATAGAGCACCCGGATAATCCGTAATCGGTTAGCATCGGCCAGTGCTTTGAAAATCGCCACTCGTTGCTGATCAGCCTGATCTTGTTTGCTTATTTCGATATTCATGAAACTAACAATACACTGAATTAACATCATGTTCAAGGACAAGTAACAAAAAAGGCAGCTAGCCAATTTAATAGACTAACTACCAAACACCTAGGAAACTGCCCGTTTGCCGTTCTTACAAATATCAGGAACTAACCACAAAATTAAACCTAGGTTAATTAACAAAAGTAACGCCGTCATAATGAATACCGCGTTGTAATTGAACCAACCAGCCACCAAACCACCGAGCAAGGCGCCGAACATATTGCCAATAGCTTGAAAAGATTGATTATAGCTAAAAATCGTTGAGGTAAGATGTACTGGCGTATTCTTAGTCAAAACCGTTTGAATCTCTGGATATAGTGCGCCATCGGAAATCCCAATGGCAAACCGCAAAATACCGAGGGCCACGACGCTCGTAACAATGCCTTGTGGGAAATACATAATCACCGCAAAAATATAGCCAAATAACAATACCTTACCAGAACCGTGCTGATCACCATAACGTCCAAGGCGCGGTGCTGAAAAGATGTTTGAAATACCCGGTAAAGCTGCGATAATTCCGGCCACAACCGTAATCGGGCCACGGTAATGCATCAATTCACGAACGTATAAACTAATGATTGGTGCAATCGAGGCGTTTCCAAATTGGACGATGGCCGTCGAACATAACATCACAATAATCAAGCGCGGATTTTGAAACGCTGCTAAAGGATTGCGACTGTCACCTGGTTCACGATGATGTGCGACTGGTTTGAAGTGTTCCTGTACAAAGAACAGACTCAACAAAAACGCCACCATTAATAATCCGGCCGTAATAAAAAACGTGTTTCGAATCGAAAACAATTGGGCTAGCAAGCCCCCAATCACTGGGCCAAACAATTGACCACTAACGGCACCAGTGATCAAAGTGCTCAACGCCCGTCCACTATATTTACGTGGCGTTTGGGACGCGACTAAGGCTTGGGCATTAGAAATAAAGCCCGCAAACACACCTTGTAGCGCGCGCAAGGCAACTAGTTGCCAGACATTCGTTACAAAACCCATTAACCCCATCGCAACTGCCATCCCTAGGGACGCGCGCAATAGCATGATCTTACGACCTTTTTTATCAGCAATGATGCCCCACAGTGGTGCCGAAATTGCTGAAATCGCGTAATCAGCTGCAAAAGCTAACCCGCTATAAAATGTAATCTGGGCCTTCGTGAAATCACCCAACTGACTAACAAATAATGAAAGAAATGGCATAATTTCGCTAAATGCCATTCCCGCAACGAACGTACAAAACCATAAAACAATCAAATTACGATGCCATGGTCCGCGTTCACGTTCTGCGTCATCCACGCTCGTCATCTCCATATCTAACTGACACTAATTTTCAGTAAGTATTATACCGTTAATTAGCTTATCATATTTAGCGACCACCAGTGACAATTATTTCCCGGGAAATTTTTGTCATATTTCCTGACCAGTTAGCCCGTTTAGTTGACCAAGTAGCAATAAGCACTAGTGTCAAGCCGCATTTTTCACTACAATAAGCTTATCAAAATCGCTATTTAAGGGGGAATCGACAATGCACGTCCAGTTAACCATCTCTGAAACGATTCATCAGGTCTTCGTGACCATTCACGGCCCACAGTTAACTCCGGCAATCAAAGAACTACAACGGAATATTGAAGCATTGACTAATCAGCAATTCATCAATGTTTTTCAAGATCGCTCGCTCATTAAGCTGCCACTTCAATCGGTGTCACGTTTTTACACTGCCAATAAACGACTTTATTGTGAAACAACCACCGGTGCTTACCTCGTTCACAGCCACTTACACACTTTAATGGACCAACTGCCACCCCACCAATTTCTACGTATTTCTAGTAGTGAAATTGTGCGAATCGCCTGTGTTAAAAATTTTACCTTAACCAAATGGGGTAGCTTTCAAGTCAACCTAACAACCGGCACAACAACATACGCATCACGACGCTATACCCAACAAATTAGAAAGGCGGCACAATTATGAAAAGACTTTGGCACACCCTTTTGATTGGCGCCATCGGAGGCATCTTTATCGGCTACTTAATGGCCTTGGGGTTCTCAACCTTCTTTAATACCACCTATTTATTTCCTTCTAATCCCACTTTTGTCAGCCACTGGTCCTCGCCCTTAGCCGCCACCCAGCTTTCGACATTATTGTGGATTCTGATTGGTGAAGTTTGGGCATTCAGTAGCTGGCTATTCGAAATTGAAACGTGGTCGATTACGAAACAAACCATTGCTCATTGTCTGTGTTCTTACCTAGGGATGACCCCACTTGCGATTCTCTGTGGCTGGTTTCCATTAAACGTTCGCTGGTTTGGCTTCTATACCTTGATTTATACCGGAGCCTATATCGGTCTATGGTTAATTGAAATGGCACTCGCCCGCATCAAAGTCATCCAGCTAAACCAACAGCTTACCAACCACCGGTCATAATTCATACCAATTGTTGATGTCAAAAGCGGCCCACCGATTTGATTATCGGTGGGCCGCTCACTTGTTACTGATGATTTAATTATTGAATTTCGATTTGACCGTCATTCGCGCTCGGCTGGGTCTTAGGTAACGTAATCGTTAAGACACCGTCAGCTTGGGATGCCGTAATTTTATCCGCCGCAACGTTTGGTAACATATACTGCCGTTGCAAGGTGCCAGTATGACGCTCATTCATCACAATGTTTTGGTCTTGATCTTCATGATCCACAAAGCTATCTTTTTGAACCTTGATAGACAACACATTGTCACGATAATCCAACTTCACATCTTGCTTATCAATACCAGGGACATCAACCTTCACTTGATACTGATCATCAGTTTCGTTAATGTCGGTCTTCAATACTTGATCCATGTTTTCTAATGGTGCCCAGAAGGAGCGTGCCATCCGTTCAAACGGATCCAACATGCCGAAATCGTTCCGATTCATTAAAGTATTAGCCATACTAACAATCCCCTTTCAAAATTTCACTTGGCTATTAATACTGGTCAGTAATTCAAATCCTTGTTTGACCTTTCCTGACCTTCGATATATATACTAACACCATTTTGTGGGAATGCAACAATTTAGCACTCATTTAACCGGAGTGCTAAATTTTAATTTCACGAATCCGTCGCATTAGGCTAACAAAGCGTCTCAGTTCCGCGTCAGAATAGTCATCAGCAATGGCTTGTGCTTTAGCAGCAATGGCCGCGTCCAGTTGCGTGTGTAAATCAGCGACTGCTTCGCCCAGCGTCGTCAATCGCACGAGAATTTCTTTGTTATTGGTCAAATCCCGATATTTCGTGGCCAATTTCAATCGGGATAATTTAGTCAAACCGCGAGAAATCGTCGCCTGTGAAAGTTCCGTTGGTGCCGGTAGCGACTTAGCTCGACTGGCACCACGCCGTCCCAGATACGCAATAATTTTAATATCCGTCGTCGATAGTTGTTTTAATGCCGCTTGTAATTGCGGATCAGTCGTTTGTTGCATGGCCCAGCGTTTTTCTTGATCATCAACGCTATCCTGCGTCAAAAATTGATTTAGTTCCGTCATCAACTTACTAACTAATGGTGTTGTCATTTAAATAGCTCCTTTTTAATTCAAATGAATAAATACTTGCATACTAATATTATTAAGTCTATACTATCATTTTGTATTCATTGGAATCAATAAAAATATCTGGAGGCCTCACTATGTTTAAAATTGCAATCATCTTAGGGAGTACCCGGTCACAGGCTAACGGCCGCGCTTTATTTAATCATTTAAAATTAATCATTGACCAATTACCGACTCATTCTCCGATTCACTACCAATTTTTAGATTTGGCCAACTATCAGCTTCCCCTTTTCGATGAACCCGAGCCACCGATGGCGAACCCGCACCGCGAGCTACCTGCTAACCAGCAGCAATGGCTCACCGATATGGCTAGTGCGGACAGTTACATTATCCTGACACCCGAATACAATCACGCGATGCCAGCTGGATTGAAAAACGCCTTCGATTTTTTGGCATTCGAAGGCGCCCGTAAACCGGCTAAGATTATCTCATATTCTGACAATATGCGCGGCGGTCAATTTGGGGCGGCCGCACTAGTTCCAGTTCTCCAACGATTAGGAATAGTCGTCCTCCCTAAACCAACGCCCATTGGTAACGTACCACAAACCCTTCAAAGTAACGGTCACTTTATCGATAACGCGCCCCTGAGCAAACGCTACGATCATGCACTTCACCAAGCTTTGACCGAAATCACCTACTATACCACGGTTCTTACCACTACGCCGTTTCCAACCGATTAAATTAGTAGCGTTATTGAATCAAACCTGCTACATTATAGTTAGCATTATTAAGGGGGAATTAACTTATGAAGATCGATATTCATCGTTCCGCAACGGACCGGGTGATTGCCGGTGTCATTGGTGGAATTGCCGAACATTTTAACTGGAATACTAACGTTACCCGGCTATTATTTGTTGTTTTAGCAATTACACCCATGTTCCCTGGTATCATCGCTTACCTGATTCTCTGGTTATTAATGAAGGACCCCATCAAGGATTAACCACTATTAACGAACAGTCATCGACTGCTCGTTTTTTATTCGCTAATATGCGGCCAAACTTTCCGTAGCTAGTTCAATGGCAACAAGAACACCGCCCGCACCCCAATGTCGCGGATCATAGTGCTCTAGTTCAATTTACCCAACAATTCGAGGAAAACCAGTCATTTTCAGCGACAAACTAGCCAAAATCTGATATATTATTGCAACTAACGCAATAATTTGTCATGAATTTGTCAAATATTTTAATGGCTTTCACCTAGATTGTTCGTATATAATATTATTTATAATAACGCTAATTAAGAAAGGATGTGGCGAAATTGGCCTATTTAACACGCAATAAACGTCGTGATTTTACAGAACCTCACCGGTAATAACTTTATTTTTAAGGAGCGAATTAAATGATAAAAGATGACAATCAGTCGTTAACCTCTAATGAAGAGCAAAACGACACCCAGAACCCTCCCGATGCGGATAACTTATGGCAGCTTGATGAATCAGCCTTAGCCGCAAAGTACGCCACCGATCCTGAGAATGGATTGAGCACTGCTGAAGCTGCCGAACGTTTACAACATAACGGTCGCAACGAACTGGAGACCAAGCGTACGTCTCGGTTCGTTCAATTCATCAAGCAGTTTAATAACAGTATTATCTACATTTTAGCCGCAGCAGCGGTCTTAACGTTCTTCATGCACCACTATTCCGATTCTATCGTTATTGGACTGGTTATTATTGCCAATGCCATCATTGGTTATGTCCAAGAACGCCAAGCTGGCAACGCGCTAGAACGGATTCGTGAAATGCTGATTTCCAAGAATTTCGTCATCCGTGATGGGAAAAAACTGGAAATTGACGCCCGCGAATTAGTCGTTGGTGACTTAGTCAACTTAGAAGCCGGTGACGCGGTTCCTGCCGATATGCGCTTGATTTCAGCGGACAACTTTAACGTCCAAGAATCCGTGCTGACAGGGGAGACTAATCCCGTGGAGAAACAAGAAGAACCGATGACTGAGACCACGCCAGCTTTGGCTGACCGTAAGAATATGGTTTACGCGTCAACCGCGGTGACTAGCGGTTCGGCCGTCGGAATCGTAACGGCTACCGCCGAAGATACCGAAATCGGTCATATCCAGCAGTCTGTTAGCGACGTCAAACAAACCACTACCCCACTGATGCGTAATCTGAACTCACTGGGGGTTGGCTTATCCATCGCCATCGTGGTGGCAGCCGTCCTATTATTCCTATTAGGAATGGTCATGGATACCTATAGTTTGCCAACTTTACTAATTGCGGTTATTACGATGGTCGTTGGTTCTATGCCAGAAGGACTGCCCGCTAGTACCTCGGTGGTCTTAGCCATGGGAACCCGGCAGATGACGAAGAAAAACGTCATTGTCAAGTCACTACCCGCCGTGGAAACTTTAGGTGCCGTAGATATCGTTAACACCGATAAGACTGGGACGTTGACGAAAAATGAAATGACGGTCACTAAGGTCGTGACGCCTGAGCATACGTTTGATGTGACGGGGGTCGGTTATGATGATAATGGTGGCGTTAATTTCGATGGCCATCTCAAGCTCAATGGCAACAAAGTCGACTGGTACCAAGATAACGCGATGGAATGGCTCGTTAAGATTGCCGGCCAAACGACCGACGCCGAGCTACACTTCGAAAACAATCGCTGGGAACTGACCGGTGAACCAACCGATGGTGCCTTGACGACGCTGTATCGTAAAATGACTGGTCATGATCCTGAGGTTGAAGAAGTTGACTCGCTACCATTCGATTCCGCCTTCCGCTTTTCTGCTCGCCTGGCCGACTTAGATGGTCAACGCTTACTAATGGTCAAGGGCTCACCCGCGACTGTCCTGCGTTTAACTGACCAAGCTAACCAAACGGCATACTGGGATGACGCCATGGACGACTTAACCGCCGATGGTTTGCGCGTGGTGGCGCTGGCTTACCAAGAAGTCGATGATGACGTGACTACCATTGATGCACAAGCCATTGGTGGGCTGCATTTAGCTGGCTTAGTCGGAATCATTGACCCGCCTCGTGAAGAAGCGGCTACCGCGATCGCCGAATTACGGCAAGCGGGCGTGCAAGTTAAAATGATTACGGGGGACCACCCTGATACGGCGATGGCAATTGCCAACAAGTTGAACTTGGCCGCCAATGTCAAAGCGATTACTGGTCCCGAAATCGACGCGATGGACGATCAGCAGTTACAAGCACACATCGATGATTATAACGTCTTCGCACGGGCAACACCGAATAACAAATTACGGATTGTTCGTGCCCAACAGGCCAATAATCACGTCGTTTCGATGACTGGCGATGGGGTCAACGACGCCCCGGCCCTCAAGCAAGCCGATATTGGGGTTGCTATGGGAATCAAGGGGACCGAAGTTGCTAAGGAATCCGCCGATATGGTCCTGGCCGATGATGACTTTGCTGATATCGTCGCCGCCGTTCGTGAAGGGCGCCACGTCTTCGATAACATTCGTAAGACGATTCGCTTCTTACTCCCAACTAGTTTCGCGGAAGGCCTCGTTGTCATCATTAGTATTTTAATGGGCCACGAACTTCCGCTGTACCCGACGCAATTACTGTGGATCAATATGGTGTCCGCGCTGACCATCCAGTTTGCGTTCATCTTTGAGCCACCCGAGGCCGGCATCATGGCCCGGGGTCCCCGGAATGTTAAGTCTGGGTTGTTGTCAAAATTAGATTACTTTGAAATCGGCTATGTCTCCTTCCTAATTTCTGGCTTGGGGATCTTCGCCTACAACTACTTGACCGCACTTGGATTACCAAATGTCGTCGGTAGTACCATGTCACTGAACATCATCATCTTTGGTAAGATTTTCTACCTCTTCAACTTGCGGAATGACCACCCCGTCATTTCCAAGTACTTCTTCCAAAATAAGATGGCGTTCTACATCATTGGTATTCTGATTCTCTTACAACTGGGAATCATTTACCTACCATTCATGCAATCCGTCTTCCATACGACTAGCATCAACTTCTGGTATGGTTGGGGCATCCCGATTATCTGTGGGATCGTCGTCTTGATTGTGACCAAGGTCGGGAAGTTTATTCGGTTCCGATGGATGGGAAAAGATGGCGTGATTGATTAGTAATTAGTCAATAAATCGAAAAGGCTCACCAACCTGTTTTAGTTGGTGAGCCTTTTTTAGTATTGTGAAACTGTTTTTGATGTGGCCGTTATTCAAGACAACATAATACATTATTTTATTCTAAACCTGCTTGATATGACTACTATTCAAGACTGTAATATCACCTTTAATACAGGTGTTAAAAGTGCTTTTCGTTTAGCACGTCGCCAAAAATTCCAACAACGCCTTATTAAATGCTGCCGACTGTTCCGCCATCACGATATGACCAGCTTCCGGAATGACCACACTCTGTCCTCGTAGTGCCATTTGAGCAGTCACTGCCGCAAAGTCGGGATTGAAGAACGGTGACTTGGCGCCCGCAATGATCAAGAACGGTACGGTCAATTGGCGGATCACATCCCGCCAATCCTGAACCGCGTGGTTAACCAACAATGGAAACATTAATTTCGCATCGAACGGTGCCTGCGCTTCTACTGCCTTGACGCGCGCATACGTCGCATCATCGATGTGCTTAAACGTCGAGTGTCCCAGCGGCATTCTAAAATAGTCCGGAATATCCTGCCATTGAACCTGTTTGAACCCATATTGCCAGTGCGGTGTATTGATCATCCGCGGCGTTTGATCCACGTCGATCAGGGCCTTAATTCCTGTATCACCATACAATGACACGTACGCAAACCAAGTCGCGGCTCCCATCGAATTACCGAGTAAAATTGGTTGTTCGAGTTGTAATTTTTCAATCAATTCATGCGCATCCACCGCGCGACGACTCATACGTAAGCCTTTCGTCGTGTGCTCGGATAAACCTTGGCACCGCCCATCTAAATTAATGACCCGGTAGCCCGCCTGAATCAGTACCGGGATTTGAGCGCGCCAAATATCCTTAGCGCCACCAAATCCCGTCAAAATAACGATTGGCTGCCCCTGGCCTTCATCCGTATAATCTAACTGAACGTGATCTGACGTGATAAAACGCATTTCACCATCCTCCTTTTTTGACTGTTCATTCAACATGGTCGTTAAAATCTTGTGGCGTTAGCTTCTTTAATTTTTCTAGCCATTGGCGCGTTTTGTCATCCAGCCCAGCTTCGGAAAGTGTATTCTGGGCAATCACTGTCGAATCAAGCAACTGAGCAACCTTTTCCCAATCAATCCCCGTCGCTGTTTGAATAGTGGTTTGTAGCTGTCGTACTTGCTCAGTCGTTATTTGGCCCAATTGTCGTGAATCACCAGTTAATGCTAATAGGGCATTGATTGCTAATTGCTCTGATAGGCAGGCCTGCCACGTCGCTGGGGACAGTGCCTCAGTTAACGTAATCCGCTCACTTAACGGCACAGCTGGCACTCCCTTGTTCAGAAAAGCCGTCCAGCGCGCCATTTCCTGGTCAACTAAGGCATACCCCTGCCACGGTAACTGCCGATTAAAGGTCTGTAACGTTTGCTTCGTCAATGCCACTACTGACCACGTTGTCTGACCATTGTCGCTCAATTCTGCTTGCCCTGCGGCTAACCACTGTGCCATAAAACGTTGCATCATCTGTCGCATCGCCGGCCGCTGTTTTGCCGCTTGCGTCAGGTGGTAACGCACTTGCAAAAATTCGCTAACCATTTCTGGCATAATCGCCCGCTTCTCCTGGGCCTGACGTCGTTGCTTTAATTGTCGTAACCGTTTCTGTTTACTGACTTTTGCATAATGTCCTTGCTTGACCATCGTGCCACCACTTTTCCTGATAATTATATTGATATTTATATTGATATTGATATTGATACCTAATTTTAACGCAATAAAAGCCCAAAATAAAAGCACTTACCATTTACTGGCAAGTGCTCTTGATTACAACGTTTCTTCCTTGTTACCGGCGTATTTACGGAAATAAATCAATGTCATGATGACCAGAAATACAACACCGACTAAAATTGAGTAGCGCGTTTCCGGATTAATAAACATGAAGACCAGTGTTAACGCGAGGAAGGCCAACGTTAAATAATTTGAATAGGGTGATAATGGCATTTTAAAAGGATGGTTCGCCATCTTGGCTGCGTTTTGCTTACGGAACGCAATTTGACTCACTAGAATAACAAACCACGGTACCATACCGGGCAAGACACTCGAACTGTAAACCATCACGAAAATCTCGCTAGCGTCCTTGAAAAACATTGGTAATACAACATTCAAGACGACTCCAATTAGAATCCCGGTCGCAATCGCAATAACGGAATAAAATGGTACTCCATGACGATTTAATAAAGTCATCTTCCTTGGTAACTGGTGACTTTCCGCCAACGTGTAAGTCATTCGACTCGCACTATAAATTCCAGAATTTGTTCCCGATAAGGAAGCCGTAATAACCACGAAGTTGATAATCGAAGCCGCAGCGGTAATCCCAATTTTGGCAAATGTCTGTACAAACGGTGAACCGATCTGGCTTAACTTATCCCAGGGGTAAATGCTGACAATTACGAGGATGGCCCCCACGTAAAAGATTAAAATCCGGGCAACCGTTGAACGAATCGCTTTAACGATCGTGCTTTGTGGATTTTCAGCTTCACCAGCTGTGACTCCAATCAATTCAATCCCTTGATACGACGCCAACACAATTGCTAGTGCGAAGACAAAGCCCTTCACCCCACCAGTGAAGAAACCACCATGGGTCCACAGGTTACTGATTCCAATTGGATGACCGCCGTTACCAATACCAAAAATAATCAGACCTAAACCGGCAATAATCATCAGAATAATCGTCACCACTTTAATAAGTGAGAACCAGGTTTCCAGCGTCCCAAACATTTTAACCGAGATAAGGTTGGCCGCGCATAAGAATACAATGGCAATTAGGCCCGGAATCCAATCTGGCAAGTTCGGCCACCAATACCGGCAGTAGCCGCCTAGTGCAATCATCTCACTCATCCCAACAACGACGAACTGAAAAATGTTGCTCCAAGCCGTCAAGTATCCAAAAACGGGGTGAATATATTCAGAAGCAAACTTGGCAAACGAACCGGTATTCGGATCGACATACAGCATCTCACCTAGTGCCCGCATAATCAGGTATAGAAAGGCCCCTGATACGATGTACGCAATTAGCACTGACGGCCCGGTCCACTTGATCGTTGAGCTGGATCCCATAAATAGGCCCACTCCGATCGTGCCGCCCAGTGCAATCATTTGCATCTGGCCCGTACTTAATTTTCTCTGCATAAATTACTCTCTTTTCATAAAATCAAAGAACTCACACTATCACGGCTGACAGTATATAGCTTTTATCTTAGCTAAAAAAGTGCACCGACGCAAACGGATTTAGTGACACATAGTCAGTATGTACTTGCTCTAACGCGGTTCGAGCATGCTTCGTATAAATTTATCAACAAACAGCTTTCAGTCAGAATTATCGGTATAATAAGGGTAATTAAACTAGAAACGAGGTTTCATCATGGCAAATTACATTAAAGAAATTCGGGCTTTGGTTGGTCACAAACCAATCATTTTGAATACGGCCGCTGGTATTTTAGTCAACGATCAGCAACAAGTCTTGCTGAACCTTCGTACCGATACGCATAACTGGAGTTTACCCGGTGGCTATCTAGAATACGGTGAGACGTATGCCACGGCCTGCTTGCGGGAATATAAGGAAGATAGTGGCATTGATGTCGAAGTTGTTGATCGCATCGGCATCTTTGATAAAGGCGAGACGGCCTATCCTAACGGCGATGTAGCTCAAACAATCAGTGCACTCTTTCTTGTAAAACCCATTGGCGGCCACGTTCTGACCCAAGCCACTGATGAAACACTCAAACTCGACTACTTTGACTTCGACAACTTGCCGCCATTGTTAAATCAACAAAATGCAGATATGATTCACGCCGCCCAGGAATATTTACAGACCCATTCGGCAACCAAATAACCTAACCAAAAATCCCACTGAGCTTAAAGCCTCAGCGGGATTTTTTATCGAATTCAATCTGGCTTGTATCACGAATACTTATAAGTCGTAAGCAAATTAATTTTTGACTGTTCGCTCAAAAATCGTCATTCCACCCATGTAAAAATATGCGTAACCAATCCGGACTTTCCGTCTCCGGTGTTGTCTGGGGATGCTCCGGATCGGCAATAATCGCGATACGAACAATTGCCGTCAGCGGCACCTGTTGGATTTCAAACGTTTCGTAATTGTAAAGCGCTAAGCAACCCACTAATTGCGCATCATCCTCATCCTTAGTCGTGGTGCTAAATAATTGAATCGGATAAATAACCTGGTCGACCATCCCTACAGTCGGCTGGTAGTAGTGCATGGTCGTCAACTCATGATACGTGACTGCATGAATCAACGCCTGTAACAAGGTCTCGTTGACGCCTTCCGTACTACCCGCAACTAGCTGAACATGACGCTGATAATTCGCCAGCGCATGATACGTCTGATCACCTAACGTCTGCCGCAATTTTTCTACCGTTATCGCTGTCACACTTGGTTCTAAGCGTTGACCACCCTGATAATTTGGTAATGCGGAGACTAACAAGGCTGCCAACTCTTGCTGCGTAAACGTCGCGTTGGTGCGACTAGGTGTTACTGGATGGTAAGGAACTAGCGGTTGTGAGGAGAAGTGCAATGCTAATTTCAGTGCTGGTTGTACGCGCGGATCACCAAACGGCGCCCAACTGACCATGAAGCCGGCCTGCATATGTGCACTAATCTGGCCAACTCGGTAAATAACCGCGGGTTGCGCAGCATCATCGACCAAGTTATCATTCAGCCCCGTCTTGGTTTGAGCACTGATACCAACCACATAAAAGCTACTAGCGTTCGTTAAGACCGCTGCTGAAATGTGTTCATTTTTCCACCGCTGAACCACGTCGGCCTTCGCCGTCACTTGACAAGTAATGAGGCTGTCCGGCGGCACTTGTGACCAATCAGGCGTTAATAGATAACGTTTGGTGACGTGTAATTCATCAGCGGGCGTCAACCATGGCGATAACGGAACCTGCTGATACTTAATCGGGTGACCATTGCACATCATGACAATTGTTCCTAACGGTGTCTGTAACGAATGCGTTGGCACCGCCCCTAAATTTGTCCTCGGCTTAGCCAATCGTTGGCGGATTTGCAACGCCTCAATCGGACTTGGGACTGCAGTAGTCCGCCATAGCATCAATTCAAGATGCTGTTTTTGTTGATCTAATACCGTCACGATGCCGTACAATCGTTGTCCCTGATCCATCAGTTCCGCGTACGGCTGATTCTGATACCGGGCAATGTAGCCTAACTTAGCATGTTGCAACGTCCACACTGAGATGGCATTATCATCGTATTGATTGCCACTTTCTCGCTGGAGCAACACCGCCATACCCACTCTGAGCGTCGTTAACGTTGCCACAATATCATCGACATACCGTTCGCCAACGACCGTGACTGTATCCAATGCGACGGCTGCATCGCCTGTTGAATTTTGTTCAGTTACTTGAACAACTGTGGTCACTGGAATTATTTCAATGTCAGCTGTTTCTGGTTCGTGGGCGCGAACTAACAGTTCTTGCCCCTGATTAATCACAGCGATAACCCGATAGGTCTGCTTCTTCAACGTCATTACGCTCATGCCAGCTTCAATTCGTTCCATAGCGGTCACCCCCTTAACAATAACTTTATTCCATTATACGAAAGCGTTGCCAGTATTAACAGCTTTACGAATTGTTTTACACGTCAGCTTACAATATCTTGGATTAGTTATCTAGTTGCCAACACCATTTCAGATGTTTCACGTGAAACATTCATTAGTTTTGCGGCTGCACATTAAAAACGTGGTTATCCTACAATTCAGAATAACCACGCCCAATTTTATCAATTTGCTAGTCAATGCTATCTACGCCACACAAGCCCGCATAAACGCCGCAAACAACCGCGCCTGCACGGAGTTTACTTGTTGCATCATTTCTGGATGCCACTGGACACCCAACTGTAGACCACCAGCTGTCGCCTCAATTGCTTCAACAACCTGATCCGCACTTTGGGCCACCACCTGAAAGCCCGTTGCCACTTGTTTCACGGCCTGATGATGAAATGAATTGACCGTGATTGCGTCACTAGTGGTGCCTAAATATTCAGCCAAGGTCGTACCTGGTACGACCTTCACGTGATGCATGCCGTAAGCGGCCAATTGTCCTTGCATATGTTTTAAGGTACCCTGACCAGCTGGTAGTTCACTCATATCCTGATAAAGATTGCCACCATAGCACACGTTTAAGATTTGTAAGCCCCGACAGATACCGAGCACCGGTTTACCAACGGCGTGGGTGGCACGAATCAGCGCAATTTCATACTGATCCCGTTCCGGATCTACCCCACCCAATTTAGGCTGGGGTTCCTCCCCATACGTCAATGGGGCCACATCTGCACCACCACAAAGTAGTAGACCATCGATCATTCCAACGTACCGTTCAATCGTCGTTGCGTCGGTCGTTACCGGTAATACCAATGGCACACCGCCATTATCCGTTACTGATTTCAAATAATCACGATTCACATAATCACGGACCCGCCCCGGGAACATCTGGCTGTTCACTGTCACAACGCCTGGTGCGATTCCAATTATCGGTTTAACCATTCTGTCGCCCTCTCTCAAAAAATCCCACGATAACATGCGTGTTACCAATGGGATTATCATTTACTTTTTACATCTAATTGTCAATGACTAAGCTCGCGATATTCGAGCTCGGTTGGTTTGACGATAATTCCCGTCAAC
Source organism: Lactiplantibacillus sp. ME-2 (assembly GCF_022549155.1). Lineage (NCBI taxonomy): Bacteria > Bacillati > Bacillota > Bacilli > Lactobacillales > Lactobacillaceae > Lactiplantibacillus > Lactiplantibacillus sp. ME-2. The sequence goes on along the minus strand of NZ_JAKZEQ010000011.1, from coordinate 65,606 downwards.
CAGACGGCGATGCTCAGCCCAACCAATACTAATAGCGTCGTGCCACCAATGAAATCAATGGCCTGTAACTGATAATAGGCGACAATCCCCACAACCCACCAGCAAAAGTTCAACCAGTATGGTAACGTAGCGTGCCGCACAAAGTACGTGACGAAAATAATAGCATATAGCGGTGTGAAGACCGAACCAATCAAATACAGGAAGTTCTGATAATACGTCATGGCAACCGTCAGCGCAATCAATAGCCCAACTACCGTCACACCAACGGCTAATCGATTAACATAGCGGCTACCGGTCAGATTAGCCAAACTCGTGGCGGCCGAATAAGTATCTAAAAATGTCGTCGTCACCGTTGAGAAAACAATAATCAGCAATGCAACCAATCCTAAACCGGACCGCGTCAGCAATGCCGTGATATCAGTTTGCCCTGTCCGTAACACAACTAATAGCCCCGTCACAAACATCACTAAACTGCCTAACATATAGCCACCCGCGCTGACTAGTGCGACTGGTAAAGGACGATCAACACGCTGGGTATAATCACCAATTAGTGGCAACCATGAGAGTGCCATCGTAACGTTCAATTCCACTGCTTGCCCAAACGTCATACTAGTCGTTGATACCGACTGACTAGTTGTCGGTGCCATAAATACCATTACGAGCATTAACACCGTCCCGAGCACCAACAAGCCCACAACGGCATTGTTGATTTTGAACAGTAACTGACTACCCATGAGCAACCACGCAATAATCAAAATCGCCACGATGGTTGCCATTAATAGCGGACTTCGAAAGCCAAATAGCTTTCCACTAATACTGTTCATGGCTAACTGAGCATTGACGATCATCACCGCCGTCCAGCCAACGAGTTGCAAGGCGTTGAGTCCTGACGCTAGTAACACCCCGCCGCGACCAAAAGCCAGTTGGGCTGACGCTAACGCGGACTGGTGTAATTTAGCCCCCAAATAGCCGGCTGGAACCAAGAACAGGCCACAGCCGATCAAGTGCCCCAATACAATCGCAGCCAATCCGCGTGTCAGCCCCAGTGGTGCCATCAGCGTACCTGTTAAGATTTCGGCAATTGAGATAGCCGCACCGAGCCACAGTAAAAATTGGCTCCGAAAAATCCCGTCATGTTTCATCAGTGACCCTCCATAGCCGTTAGCATCGCCTTGACCGTGGCAGCCATATCGGGACTACGCGTTAACATTGAGATCACCGCAGCGCCAGCCGCACCAGTAGCCGCAATAGCTGGCAATTGCGCGACAGTAATTCCGCCAATGGCGACAACGGGACAGGTTGCAGTCACGACTAATTGTCGCAAGCCCGTCAGACCGACTACTGGATCCGCATCGGCCTTAGATGTCGTTGGAAAGATGGGACCACTACCAAGATAGGCAATGCCTTCCAATTGGTTAGCAATCTGCACTTCAGCTAAGGTTGAACAAGACAAACCGACAAACATTTGATTAGCGACCCGTTGAATAACTTGTGTCACCCGGTCGTCCTTTTGACCAACGTGAATCCCATCTGCTTGCAGTGCGAGTGCCAGCTCGACATCATCATCGACGATAAAGGGAACATGCGCTTGCGCACAGCGTTCCCGCAGCTGCTGCCCCAATGCAAAACGCTCAGCCGTAGTCAACTGGCTATTGCCTTTATCTCGGTATTGAAATGCCGTGATGCCTGCATCCAAGGCCGTTTGGACGACCACATTCAGATCCTGTCCCGGCACGTCTTGTGTCCCGCACACAAAATAAGCACGTAATTGTGTGGGTTCAAATTTAAGCGTCATGAACGATCACCTGCTCACTTGGGGTTGCCCAATGATTCAACGGGCCATGACCATGCCCGACCTGGATACCATCCTGAATCGTCCCAGCAACGTACGCCTTAGCCGTTTTAATGGCCGCAGCCATTGACCGTCCTTTTGCTAATTCGGCGGTAATACATGCCGATAGAGTATCTCCCGTGCCGTGGGTCCGCACCGTATCAATCCGTGGAGCCGAAAGCCAAAAGGCGGTCCCGTCAGCCAACAATACGAAGTCATTAGCTAAATCAGGATTATCACCATGCCCACCTTTAATAATGACATTGTCAGCACCTAACCCCTGTAGCGCATGTCCAGCTGTAACCATCGCTTGATTACTAGTGATTGCCTGACCGGTTAATCGTTCTGCTTCCGGTAAATTCGGTGTCACAACAGTCGCTAACGGGATCAGTTCGTCGCGAACCGTTTTAATCGCATCCGCGGCTAATAACGCCGCCCCGCCTTTCGCAATCATGACTGGATCAACTGTCAGCGGCCCAAAATCAACTCGTTTCAAGTTCTCAACGACGGCATGGACATGTTCAGCATCTGCAAGCATCCCCGTTTTACAAGCGCGAATGTCTAAGTCAGCTGCTAACGAAGCAAATTGTTCGTCAATGAGCTTCGTCGGCATTGCCATAAAATCTTGGACCCCCAATGTATTTTGAGCTGTCACGGCAACGACTACCGCGGTACCAAAAACGTGACGTGCCTGCATCGTTTTTAAATCGGCCATGACACCGGCACCGCCACCACTGTCCGTACCAGCAATCGTTGCCACTTGTGGAAATTCATTCATTAAATCTCGCGACCCTTCATTATATTTAATCAACTTTAGCAATTGTTTGAATTTCTGACACTGTCACTAAGCTCAGCCGGTCAATCAAATCAATGGCAAATGTGGCGGGACGATCGGCCGTCAGCTGACTGGCGACAAGTTCCCCCGCTCCCGCTAAGACTAAGCAAGCCATTTGCGCCGCCTGGTAAATATCGGTTGGACTAACGGCTGTAAAAGCCGCGACGATACTAGAAAGTAAATCGCCCGAGCCCACGTGACGTTGGAAAAGCGGGGTACCATTAGCGACTTTAACAACGCGCCGACCATCCGTAATAACATCAGTAGGTCCCGACAATATGACACAGCATTGAAATTGCTGTGCACAAGCTTGAGCAATTTCAACCAGGTCGCCCTGACCGCTCCCCGCATCAATGCCCTTCGCTTGCCAATCCATGCCAGCCAATGCCGCAATTTCACCAGCATTGCCCCGAATAACATCGACTTGAAAATCAGATAGTAATGCTAGCGCGACTTCTTTTCGATAAGGGACCGCCCCGACGGCCACCGGATCAAGAACGACTGGCTTATGATACTGATTAGCAAGCTTACCAACCACTCGCATTTGATCAATCTGGGTGGTGGTCAAGGTTCCTAAATTAATGCAAACTGCCCCGGCAATTTGGACCATCGTCTCTGCTTCTTGGACTTCAGCTGACATAATTGGCGAGGCCCCTAACGCGTTTAGCCCATTGGCAACGTCTTGAACCGTAACAAAATTGGCAATGTTAAAAACAATCGGATTGTGATCCCGTAAAGTATTCAATAATTGTAATTCCATAGCAATTCTCCTCCTCATTGACCGTCACACCAATCAAAAACGACCACCAATCAACATGCATTGATCCAGTGGCCGCTAACATTAGCTGTGACACTTTCCTACGCAAGTTTGAGCTTACAGGTTCAGAGGGATCGGCACTTACAGCACCATCTCAGCCCATTTTTGGACACCCCTAGTGTTTAAAAATATTCAATTACTAACCTTAGTCTAACGATTGTAACCGCTAACGTCAATCTTTCCGTTAGCCGAATCACCCTCATTGCTACTTAATTAATTAGGCATTAAAGTTTAAATTCACCGCCGCGACCGGTTATAATAAAAAGCAAATATGCCTTTAAGAAAAGAGTGATTGAAGATGCAAGCACTTGTTGTGCCAGATCCATCCGCTCAAACTATGAAACAGCTTCAATGGCAAGAACGGCCCATGCCCAACCTCGGGCCAACTGAGGTGTTGATCAAGACCCAAGCAGTTGGGCTCAATCCGGTAGATTTTAAATTAGTTACGGCGGGTAACGCCGCCTGGCAATATCCACACACACTAGGACTAGACACAGCTGGAATCGTGGAAGCGGTTGGCGCTGAGGTCACTAATTTTCGGCCTGGCGAACGAGTTTGTGGGCACGCTAATCTCGCCAATAATGGGACGTTTGCCGAATACGTGAGTTTACCAGCAGCCGTGCTAGCTAAGATTCCAACGACTGTGAGCTTTGAAGCAGCCGCCGCTAGTCTCTGCGCTGGATTGACCGCTTATCAAGCCCTCTTACGCAAAGCGAACCTGAATGCTGCGCAAACAGTTTTGATCCATGCGGGTGCTGGTGGTGTCGGTAGTATGGCCATCCAGCTCGCCAAAGCTGCTGGCAAGACCGTCTTCACGACCGTTTCACAGGCCAAGCAAGCCTTCGTGGCACCGCTGCATCCCGATGTCCAAATCGATTACCATCATGAAGATGTGACCACACGCATTCAAGACCTAACGCAGCAGCACGGTGTTGATCTGATCATCAATACCATTGGTCATGCTGATGCGGACTTACCACGCTTAGCTTACAATGGCCAGCTTGTCTGTGTATTAGCAACTCCGGACCGCTTTCCAAGTAATCAAGTGGTAACTATCAGTAAATTGGACCTCGGTGGTGCCCACCGTAGCGGTAACCCAGCGCAAGTTGCCGATCTTGGGCAAATGACCGCCGCCTTATTAGCTTTGGTCCAAGCTGGCAAGGTCGACCCACTAATTACTCAGGTCTTGCACCGTGACCAACTTGTAACTGGGTTACAACAACTCCAAGCTGGTCAAGTCGTTGGTAAACTCGTCGTGACTTTTGACGCCTGTTGATCTAAAAATGAAGATACGAAAAACGCAGTTCAAGGGCGGCCTTGAACTGCGCTTTGTGGGGTGTCAGGCGACAATCGCAACATGTACGTATCGGCTGGGGTTACGATTATCATCGGATGGGCGAATGAACCATGATCACCGCCGTTCCGCCGCCCATCTCTGATTAATCCCGACACCACTATCATTATTTTGATTAGACCTAGGCGAAAGTGGCCAATTGTGCCTTGGTCAACGTATCATTCATCCGGCCACTACGGAAGCCACCTAAGTCAAGGGTAACGTAGCGGAATCCAAGTGATTGCAATTGACGGTTAACGCGGTCGTTAAAGACTAAGAAATCACCAATCCGTGCTTCTGGTAATTCGATCCGCGCAATATCATCGTGGAAACGAACCCGGACCGTTGGAAAGCCTAAACTACGCAAATATTTTTCGGCGGCCATCACTTGAGCAATATTGTCATGCGTCAACGTCGTCCCGTATGGGAACCGTGAAGATACAGAGCATGACGCCACTTTGTTCCAGTTCGTCAAACCAAGTTCTTGTGCCAAGGCCCGAACGTCAGTCTTAAAGAAATCAGCTTCTTGTAACAAGCTCCGGGCACCCGCTTCACTACGGGCCTTCAAACCAGGACGATAATCATTTTCATCATTCTTGATCATACCGTCTAAGACAGCGGCACTACCATTATTAGCCGCAATGTCATTCAACCGGCTGTAGAACATCTTCTTCGCATAGTACCAGCTATCAGGCGTGTTGTTCTTGATATGGTCATCACTCAAGTAGTCTAGCGTAGTTCCTTGAACGTTAGCACCTAGTTCTTCGGCTAAACTCATCGCTTTATCGAATTCTTCATCCGTAAATAATTCGGAGTTCGCAACCACAGCGGTCACATTGTCATGGCCTAAAACATCGAGGGCCATCTTCAAAACTAAGGTACTGTCGATCCCACCAGAAAAGGCCACGGTGACCCGTTGTAAATCCTTTAATGCTGCTACTAACGTTGCTTTTTTCGTTGCTAATGTTGCCATAATAAAACCCTTCTTCTATTTAATTTAGTTAATTCCAAAAAAGCCATGCATAAACCAAGCGGCAATTGCTGCCCCGACAAAGGGCGCAATTCCTGGCACAATGATACCGTATTGCCAATCACTATCGGCTTTATTGGCAATTGGTAAAATGGCGTGGGCAATCCGGGGCCCCATATCTCGAGCTAAGTTCATTGCGAACCCAGTTGGACCACCAAGTCCCATCCCAATGGCCCATACAAGTAGGCCAACGCCAATTGGCACGATTCCCGGCGTTTTAATCTCAGAAATCGCTAAAATACCCGAAATAAAAATAAATGTATCAAATAATTCCACAAAGAAATTCCGCGGTAAGTTACGAACGGCTGGTGCAGTACAGAATAAGTTCCGAATTGTAATGGGTGAAATCTCATCTGTTGAGGCTTTAAAATGATCAGCATACATGATCCAAACGATCACTGAGCCCACGACCCCACCAAGCACTTCCGCAACGGAATACGGAATAAATAAAGACCATGCGATATTTCCTAATAGACACTGCGCCAAAACCATTGCCGGGTTAATGCAAACATTGCCAAAAATGAATAAGGCAACGCTAATCCCAAAACCCCAAGTTGTAATGGCAAAAATATGACCGGAACCCCGATACTTGGTTCCCTTTAATACGGAACTACAATGAACACCCACCCCAAAAATAATCATTAGGGCTGTGCCCATAAATTCAGCAATCAACTGATGTACCAAAAAATTACGCCTCCTCATCTAATTGATCTACCGCCACTAAGGCTGCCTGGTAGACCGTTCTAAACGGAATATGAAATTGCTGCGCCAGCTGGGCACAATCCGCATATTCCGGCATCTTCTTCTCAATATCTTGATATGTCGCCACTTTAACTTGAACGTCACCGTACGGCGTTGCGACCGTCAGGAAGTGCCGTTGCATAATAGTACGTTGCCACGTCTGGTAACGTACACCAATCGTCGTCGTTTCTTGTAAAATCAACTTAGTCAGTAAGTCCTCATCGTTAACGTTTCCCAAAACCGTTAACTTTGTCGCCGGCCGATCTTTCTTCATCTGAATGGGCGTGAAAAACACATCGTATGCGCCCGCCGTTAATAACTGGTTCATCACGTACCCCAGTCCTTCACCCGTCTGATCATCCAGATTAGCTTCAATCATTAAGACAGCATCAGCCGTCCGGTTAACGATTTGCTGACTTAGTTTTTTTTTTCGAATAATACGGCTCGCAGTGCATTGAAACCACCCGTGTCCCGTTTACCAAACCCATAACCAACTCTAGTTGGCACGGCATTTTCCGGTAACGGTCCGAATTCACGTACGAGCGTCTTGACCAAGCCCATCCCAGTGGGGGTAATCAATTCAGTATGCACATCCAACCGTTGTTGAATCGGAATGGCACTACCAACTCGCATCTGCATCACGGCTGGTACGGGAACTGGCATCTGACCATGGGCAACGTTAATAAAACCACTACCATCACTTAACGGTGAAGCCATGATGGTATCAATCTGCATCAATTCCAACCCAATACAGCAGCCCACAATATCAACAATCGAATCCAACGCGCCCACTTCATGGAAATGAACTTCAGCTAGTGGCATGTGATGAACCGCTGCTTCCGCTTGCGCAATTTCCATAAAGATCGCTTTCGCGTGGTGTTTCACGGTATCTGATAAGTCACTGCCGTCAATTAACGCCTCAATATCAGCTAAATGACGCGCTTCATGATCATGATGATGCCCAGCTTCATGCTGATGATGGTGATGTTCCACAAAACCATGGTCCTTACCACCCGCAACCTGAACATCAAAGCTCGTGCCATAGATGCTACTCTGGGCTTCCCGTTGCTGCGTTAATTCATAACCGTGCACGTGTAACTTAGCCAATTCGGTTTTTAATTGCTCAAAATCAAGTCCTAAATCGAGTAACGCGCCCAGAAACATATCACCGCTAATCCCCGAAAAAGCGTCTAAATAAAGTGTTTGCATTTATCTTCTCCTTGTTCAGTTAACTGAATCTTACATTTGATTGATCATACTAGCTGAGTAGGCGGCACCAAAGCCGTTATCAATGTTGACAACGGTAATCCCCGACGCACAGCTATTGAGCATGGTCAATAGCGCGGTCATACCTTGAAAACTAGTACCATAACCAACGCTGGTCGGCACTGCAATCACGGGCTTATCAACTAGTCCACCAACGACACTGGCCAGCGCACCTTCCATGCCCGCAATCACAATGACCACCCGGGCACCACGAATCACATCCAACTTGGCAAACAGTCGGTGGATTCCCGCAACACCCACGTCATAGACTCGTTCAACACGATTGCCAAAAGTTTCCGCGGTTACTGCTGCTTCTTCAGCAACCGGTTGATCGGAGGTCCCCGCCGTCACCACAGCAATGTACCCTGGTGTTTTCGGTGCGGGTTGTTCCCCGACCGTCATACACTGCGCAGTGGCATGATAGACAGCCGTTGGTAACGCTGGTTGGAGTGCCGCGAATTTTTCTGCGGATAACCGAGTCGTTAAAATCGGCAACGTCTGTTGGGACAAGGCTTGCACGATACCCACAATTTGGGTTGCCGTCTTACCAGCACCGTAGATGACCTCCGGAAAGCCATTGCGGCGTTGACGATCTAAATCGACATTGGCAAAACCTAATGCCGCTGTTTTGCCCGCTTCTAACTGTTGGGCAGCCGCCGTCGGACTTAATTGCCCTGCCGCCACTTGTTGCAATATTTCTGCTGTGGTTGCCATACTACTTCACAATAACGCCTAAACCATCAGGAATAACCGTCACTTTAGCGGCTTGACCCTCGCGTGCGTAGGCCTTTTCCATGGCTTCATCTAACGTCTTGGCTAGTTCCATATGCATATTCGTAATCAAATCAGGATCAACGAGGTCTGACACAAAAATCACGTGATGATGAACTAAGATTCGAGCAAAGATTTGGGCCGTCCATTGGTCAGGAATAGTTTTAAGCCGTGGCGTGTTGATTGCTTGGTCCAGGAATTCCTTAGGATCATCAACGTCAGCTAAGTTGTGATAAAACCCTTCACCACCGTGACCATCACGAGCACCGGCAACCATAATAATCGTGCCGCCTTCTTTGTTTGTTGCTTCAGCAGCGGTCATTCCTTTAACGGCCTGATAAATATTTTGATCAAGCGGATAACCACCATTCGTCGAAATCGCAATGTCACAATCAATGGCTGGTACACTAGAAAGTTCTTTGACAAAGTCACAGCCCACTTTATGGGCGGCTTCCATGTCACCGGCAAATGACCCAATGATTTTTTTATCTTCGTCTAAAACAACATTGATAATAAAGGCAAGTTTAGCGGTCCGAGCAGCGTACACCATATCCTTATGAATCGGATTATGCATTAAATTACCGGTCCGGGCCTTCGGTGAGTTAATAAATTCGCCGGAATGGTTCGCCATAATCGTCTTGTATGAAGCAATCCCAGGTAAAACGGACTTCCGACCACCTGAAAAACCAGCAAAGAAATGTGATTCGATAAAGCCTTCGGAGATTAGCAAATCTGCTTCAGCAGCGACCTTATTAATAATGCAATCACCGCCAGATGGTAATTGGCCAATCTTGACCATACTACTGTCATCGGTTGAGACATGCATCACGATTTCTTCGTTATTGACGATGTCTTCACCATACTTATTCACCAATTCTTCGTGGGTTGATGGCCGATGGAAACCAGTAGCTACGAGGATCCGAATCCGTGCATCGGGCGCCACTGACCGTAACCGCCGCAATAGGATCGGGGTGATAATATGTGAAGGAACTGGGCGCGTGTGATCGGAACTAATAATCACAATATTGTGCTTCCCACGAGCAAGTTCCTCCAGCTTATCGGAGCCGATTGGATTATCCAGCGACTTCTCGACCGTTTCCTGTTCTGATAATTTGTTATGATATGTTGCAGCTTGCGACACTAACTTACCGGCGTAATTTTCATCATCAATCTGAGCCGTAATTGTGCGCTTGTCATATGGTAAATCAATTGCAACCATGACTTTTAGCCATCCTCTTTCTCTAAAAACTAATTTTTACATGCACGTTTTGTTATACTAGAAGACGGATAACTTGTCCGTTACATTTTAAGTTTTCAAAAATAGTTAACAAATGTATACTTTAAATGCGATTGTCACAATCATGAAAACCGCTATGCTTAAGTAGCGTTATCGTCGTGATTACTGTTGAGAATCGCTATTCTTACTGACCTCAACCTTAAAAATTATTCACGAAAGAACTGAAAAACTAAGATGGTATTAACTGATATTGAATATTTACTAAGTTATTTGGAAGCCCATCACGTGCCGACAATCAAAAAAAAGCGGCATACTTACCTGACCTATCATGGTTTAGCCGAACACTATACGTACGTCTTAAAGGACGGCATCATCAAAAACAGCATTATTTTACAAGACGGTCGCGAATATAATTTATCTTATATTGCCAAGCCCGACGTGATCTCCCTGCTGCGTGATGAAGTTTCTCGTTCTACGGACCAACCGTTTAACGTCCGTATTGAGTCCGAATACGCCACTTTTTACCAGGTCAACCGGGTCGCTTTTTGGAAGTACGTCAACAGCACGCCTGAACTGCAAAACTACGTTAAAAATTATTACCGTAAAAAGTTGTCCGAAAACATTCTTCGACTGCAACGGATGGTCATGAACGGTAAAAAAGGAGCCATTTGTGCCTTTATCTATAGTCTTGTTGATTTGTTCGGACGAAAAGTTAACGAAGGGATTCTGATTGACTTTGTGGTCACCAATGACGACATTGCCGGTTTCTGTGGTATTAGCTCCCGGAGCAGTGTCAACCGGATGCTCAAGGAATTACGAACAGACGGCGTCATTACGGTCAAAAATCACAAATTTATTATTCAAGATGTTAGTTACCTCTTAGATCAAATTGCAAATTAGTGAGGTGCTCATCCGTGCATATTCCGGATAATTATTTAAGTCCCGCAACTTGCGGAACGTTGGTCACCGCGATGGCTCCCGTCTGGACCGTCGCCGTTTTAAAAGTTAAAGTTCAAATCAAAAAACATCATGAAACCCTGCCAATGCTCGGCATCGCCGCTTCATTGGCTTTTTTAATTATGATGTTCAACTTGCCGATTCCAGGTGGGACCACGGCTCACGCTGTCGGGGGAACCCTGTTAGCTGTCTTGATTGGCCCATGGGCGGCGTGTCTTGCGCTGACCGTGACGTTACTACTACAAGCCTTATTATTCGGTGATGGCGGTATCCTAGCCTTTGGCGCTAACGCGTTGAATATGGCGGTCATTATGCCGTTTGTCGGCTACGCCTGCTATCGCCTAGGTCAAAAATGGCACCATGAAAAGTTGGGGCTCGCAATTGGTGCTTACTTAGGCATTAATATGGCGGCGCTAGTTGCTGGTATCGAGCTCGGGTTACAACCCATACTGGCTCATACGGCAAGTGGTGCGCCGCTCTACTGCCCATACGGCCTCAACATTACGATACCCGCAATGTTGACGGCTCACTTATTAGTCGCCGGCTGGGTCGAAGTCGTCTTCACACTGCTTGTCTTTCAATTTGTAAAACGAGTCGCACCGACTAACCTCTATCAGACACCCACTCGGCGCAATCAGCGGCCGTGGATCGCACTGCTACTCGGATTAGCGGTGTTATCACCATTAGGCTTGTTGGCTAGCAATACGGCTTGGGGCGAATGGAGCCCCCAAGAATTACAGCAACGGCTAGCGCAACAACATATCAGTACTCACGCGCCTCAAGGAATGGTCCACGGGTTCCATTTTCAGGCCCTGTTCAGTGATTACGCCATCGCGGGCTTACCGGTCAGTGTGGGTTATATTTTATCGGCCATTACCGCTGTTTTGATTTTCTTACTTTTGATTCGAGGTCTTCAACATGAAACCGACACGTCCCAACACTGATATTCCAGCTTGGCTGCAAACTACGACCACCACGCCAACACCTGCTATTAAAGCGAAATTTTGGCAACGTAATCAGCGTCACCTACGCCAATTACTCAGTCGACTAGCACAGCCAGCGCCAGTCACGGCAACGTCTCATTGGCGCGTTGCACCGCAATTCAAATTAATTCAGCTCCTGTTGCTCGTCATTTTAATTGCTTTAAGTAATAATCTCATTCTGTTATGGGGCCTAGCACTATTAGTTGGGTGCCAATTATTATGGTTACCTCCACGCCAACTGCGCCGTTTTATGGGAAGCTGGCTAATCAGTGTTGGGATGGCCATGCTGTTCGTATTACCGAGCTACTGGTTAGCCGGTCCCACCACGCTATTATTCTTTGGCCTTAAAACCAGTCTAATGCTGGCAAACGCTCAATATTACCGTCTAACCACGCCGTTTCAAGATTTATTGGCTGGCTTGAAGGCACTCCATTGCCCTGATCTATTAATTATGACTTTGGCCATTGCCATCACGTACTTACGAATGCTCGGCCAACATCTATTGCTGACGATGGAAGCACTAGAATTGCGGACGGTCGCCCCAACGGCTCATCCATACCGTTTAATCGGCGCATTATTTGGTAATTTATATCTTAAAAGTTACACTTATGCGCTAGAACTATACGCTGCCATGGAAGCACGCGGGTTCAATGGTCATTACGCGCGCTCAACCGGGCGTCGTACCCATTGGCGCGATTATCTTGCCCTGAGCCCAGCGATTATTGTCTGGATATTATTTATTTTTTGGAGGCATTAACGTGGTATTGATTAAATTGGTGAATATTTGCTATGATTATCCTGATACGTGTGGCTTGAAGGACCTCAGCTTAACGGTCAACTCAGGCGACTTTGTCTGTCTAATGGGGCCCAATGGATCTGGTAAATCGACCCTTTTACGACTATTGAGTGGATTAGCTAGTCCAACTAGTGGCACTTATCAGTTTCACGATCAGCCGATTACGACCACTTATCTCGCTGATGCCCAAAATCGACAACAACTTCATCAGCGGATCGGCATGGTCTTTCAAAATACTGATGTTCAACTATTCAACACGTCGGTCACTGAGGAAGTCGCTTTCGGTCCCCGACAACTCGGTTTATCAGCAGCCATGGTTGCGCAACGCGTCGCCGACTGCTTACAATTAACGGACTGTGCTAACTTAGCAGACCGGGTCCCTTACCAACTTTCAGGTGGTGAAAAGAAGCGCGTGGCACTAGCCAGCGTTCTCGCCTTGAACCCTGAAATTTTATTGTTAGATGAACCGCTGAACGGCTTAACAATTGCCGCTCAGCAGCAAATGCTAACCCTACTGCAACGGCTACAAGCTGCCGGCAAAACTATCATTATGGCAAGCCATAACTACCAGCAAGTCCAAGCCGTTGGTGAACGTTTCATTATTTTTAACAGTACCCACCAAGTCGACGCTGACCTAACGCGCGCTGATCTTGATCAGCAACCCGCTCGGCAAGCGCAATTGATGACTTTATAATTAAGAGGAGTTGAGAAGAGATGCTTAATCCAAATACTGAGATCCATCGTGGTTGGAACCGGCGCGTTGTGACCGGTAAGACTTTAGCTGAATGTGATGAACGTTTAGTAAAGTATTTAAACGACCAAGATTATGGTTCTGGTGAATTCGTTGTTTTACACGAAAATGACGGTAGCAACGAAAACACTGGCTATGATTTACCTGATGGCGATAACTGCTACATTAGTTTCTTGATTTATAACAGCCGACTTTAAGTTGGTGGTGACAAAAATGCTTACTGGTGGATGATCGCCAGTAAGCATTTTTTGTTAAACTCACAAACTATTCTGATTTTAAGCCCAACTCGGCTAACATGATTCGTGCAAACGCCACTAAGTTTGGTCGTGACCATCGTATAACCTGTTCGTCCTGTTGACCAGCATAGGCTGCTAACGCCTGCCTGATCAACGGATGCCACTGTGTTGGCAGCTGTTGTACCCCCCATTCACCCCCGGCCTGCTTAGAAATAATTAACTGATCTTGCTGGTAAGCGCGAACTCGACAAAGGTTTAATACCGTATACATTGGTAACTGAACGATCGCCGTTTCAGCATTCGCGATATCAGACTTGATACTGTCCCAATAGGCCGTCGCAGGAACGGGGCCAAAGACCGTTGTAATAGCTGGCCCAAGTAAGACTTGTCCTGCTGCTTGGAGAATCGTTAAGTGGGCAGCAAGATCAGGATCCGTGCCGTGCATCGCTTTTAGGTAGGCTAGCGGTGTCCGTTGATAATCCTCATAATGGTATTTTGAAAAATGAAAATCGAATGGGCAAGGATGCACAAAATACTGGGTTGCACTCAGTAACAGCACATGAAACTCCAATCCCTTGTGTAGCGCTAATGGCCACAATTGCGTTATGGTAGCTGTCATTAACTGCCGTTTTTCAGCTAATGTTAACGAACGCCGAACAACGATCAGATAGTCTAAATCGCTCACCTGTTCGTTATATGAGCCTAAAACATAGGATCCATGCAGGTAAATACCAACAAGGTTTGTTTTTTAAATTGCGGTGGTCGTTTGTTGAATGGCTTGTAATAACCGTGGTGTCGATGTCATCATCAAACCACTCCCCTCTAAGTCTTGAGCTTAGCGATAGCCACGAAGATGCTTAATCAACCACGCTTCATCGAAAAGCTTTTCCCAATCACGTTCGATAGAAATATTGCCAGTTTGTTTGATAAATGAGCGATGCTGATAAGTTTCTAATAACATATTTTCTCCCGTGAAGATGTGTTACGGTTCGTGCGTATCATATCATACAACGCACTAAAGAAAATAACGAACTACCAAGTGCCAGTTGTTTCACGTGAAACATCCTACTTCAAATAAACACGAGTCAGCGCTTCGCACAATTTTTCATTACACTCTTGAGCGTTATGAATGGTCTGCAAAACTTGCTGCTCGTCACCTTGTGGTTGTGTTAACACCACCCACACGTCAACGTTCGCTTGATGAACATCATCACTCAAATGTGTCGGCAAAGCCGTTGAACTTTGCGGTGTGGGTAGATTAATTTGTTGTAACGTTAAACCAAGTTGATCAATTGCCTTAATTAGCGCCGCCACTGGTGCTTGCATTGGTTCTGCCAACGTCTCACTTAACTGTCGAAAGCCACCGCTATCTCCTAGTGCCCAGTTGCCACTAAAGCCAACCGCGTCGATAGGGTCATCTGTCCGACGATAAGTCACATATCGAACCGGCATCGGTCCCTGAGCCAAAAGTCCGGGCATCGCTTCCAAGTTCGCATTGATCTCAGCTAAAGGTAATTCCCGGAAATCATGGCCGACTAGTTCGTAACGACCACCAACCAATTGATAATCAACTAGTCCCATCGCCTTAATCAGGCCAGCTTGCACTTTGAAACCATCGTAACCAACTTTTAACGCATCGAACACATCAATCGCTTGCGCGTCGGTTCGAAAACCAAAGTTTGGCCCCGCCCCTTCTGGATAAACGAGATTACATTGATACTGAAACGACATGCCGATTACACCTAAGTCTTGATTGGCCCGCTTCGCTTCATCACTAAATTCACCGAAATAACCGGCTACAACTCTAAAGCTCATGTTTAGCCCTCCTTAATCTTGTCACCGCAATATTGAACCCGTTTACATTATTGATGTCATTATAATTTTTATTCGCGCATAATGAAAGTAATTAATGCTTGCAGCCGTTATTAAAAACCACGCAATCAATGCCACGCGACACTATATTAATCCTCGGTTTATTTACGAACATCGTTTTCTGTTTGACTAAATTTATAGTTGAACAATATTTTTCCAGCTCTTGACAACTGATTTTCAAAAGCGGTATACTCACTTCAACAAAATATCGTCCTTATAAACCAATGAGGTGGAGATCAAGATTATCGTGCCCGCACAGAGAGTCATCGTTGCTGAGAGTATGGCCGAACGCAGGTAATTAAATGGACCACCGAGGGCTTTGCCGAAATTAACGTCAGTTGAGAGTACGGAAAGACGTGCGACATACGTCAGTTGTCAGGGAAATGTTAGTTTCCTATGGAGTAGGAGTGTACGCGTGATTTAATCACTAAATTGGCGAACACTCAATTAAGGTGGCACCGCGGTTATCAAACCGTCCTTAACACAGCATTGGCTGGATAAGGACGGTTTTTTTGACGATAAAAACGGGGTGAAATAAATGGTCACGAAACGATGGCAAAACTCATGGATCAAACTAACCAAATACAATTATACTTTTGGAGGATTTAATTATGAGTTTATCCGGAACACACAAATTAATTTTAACAATCGGCAGCGTGGCCATTATTGGCGGCATCGGCTTTACCGTCAACGCCCACTCACACCCAGCTACGACTAAACAATCACAAGTTATCAACCTATCAGCTGGCTCAGAAATTATGAGCTTAGATCCCGCTAAAATGACGGACAGCGTTTCTAATAGCCAAGTCACCCAAGTTGACGAGGGGCTCTATCGGCTGAACAGTCAGAGCCAACCCGTCAACGCTTTGGCTACTAAGACAACTGTTACCAATGGTGGTCATACCTATATCATTCAATTACGCCACGATGCGCGCTGGAGTAACGGTAACAGGGTGACCGCTCACGATTTTGTCTATTCATGGAGACGAACTCTTGATCCAAAAAGTAAATCTGAATTCACCTATGTCTTCACGAACATTAAAAATGCTGACGCCATTGCAGCCGGCAAGAAAAAGCCATCAACCCTTGGTGTCAAAGCTAATGGTGACTATCAATTAACAATCACGTTAAGCAAACCTGTCGCCTACTTTAAAAAGATTTTAGCTGTTTCGACCTTTTATCCGGTCAATCAACCTGCTGTTAACAAATACGGGAAGAAGTACGGGACTTCGGCCGCGACGACCGTCTACAACGGGCCATTTACGCTTACTGGCTGGACCGGGACTAATAATACGTGGACCTTAAAGAAAAATCCAGCTTATTACGATCACAAACTGGTGAAACTGCACCAAATCAATTATCAGGTTATTAAGTCCAATACGACTGCCTATAATTTATATCAATCTAATAAGTTAGATAGTGTGACACTTAATGGCGAGCAAAGTGTCCAGAATAAAAATAATCAAGAACTCAAAACACTTGCGGGTGGTCAAATCAGCTTTATTCAATACAATCACCATGACCATGTAGCAGCCAACCGTGAACTCCGCACCGCTTTATCCTTAGCAATCAACCGGTCGCAACTGACCAACAAAGTTCTAGAAAATGGTTCGCTTCCAGCCAAAAGCTTTGGTGTGCGCAATATGGCTAAGAATCCTAAAACTGGTACCGATTTTGTCAATGATGCGACCGTTGATGGTACTGTTAATTATAATCTCAACCAGGCTCGAGCCGCCTATCATAAAGCACAACGACAATTGGGCAAAAAATCGCTAACGTTAACGATTACTTGTGGTGATGATGACAACTCACATCAGGTCGCTGAATTCATCCAGGGACAATTAACCAGTCACCTCCCCGGACTAAAGGTAACAATCAAGGCAATGCCATTTACCGCAATGCTAGGTAAAGTTTCCAAGGGAGCCTTCCAGCTTAATTTAACTAGCTGGAGTATGGATTTTGCCGACCCTTCACAATCATTAACAATTTTGACTGGCGACAGCAACTCCAACATGGGCCACTATCAAAGCAAGGCTTACGACCAGGCAATGCAAGCCGCTGATGGTCCAGATGCTTTGAACGCGACCAAGCGCTATCAAGACTTAGTTCAAGCCGCTAAAACGGCGCTAACTGATCAGGCCGTGACCCCACTCTACGAAGGCCGTTCCCATCTGCTCGTTAAGTCGCACTCAAAGGGCGTCATCTATAATAATTTCAGCGGTGCCGCCAATTATCGGACCGCATATGTGAAATAACGCCTCATATGTTGCTCCTAAAATTACCCGACCAAAAAGCGTTTCAAGACCGTAGCTTAACCTAAGCCAGCCTTGAAACGCTTTTAGTATAGGAATCCAGTGTTAATTAAAAGTCAGTGTTTGCTTCTCACCACCAACACCCGCGTCAACAAAAAGATCAGTTAGTTTCAATTCAAAAACAACGAGTGTCGACCCAATAGCATCCCAGACTCAAAAACAACGAGTGTCGACCCAATAGCATCCCAGACTTGTTGATAATTCGGAACTGTTTCTAAATATTGGGGTAGCAAGTCAGTCATCGTCTTAGTTGACCGTTGTAACTTAACGTGTTGGGCTCGTAGATATGGATTGCCCGCTGTTCCATCATTAGGAATCGTAATGAATGCAATATCCGGATTCTGGTCATAAACCTTCAAAGCGGGACTCGTCTTGACTGATGAGAAGTATAGCGTATCTGGTTGTGCTTCGTACCAGACAAAGTTAACAATTTTAACATCTGCTTCATTATTGACGGCCGTGCTGAGGGCAATCTTATTAGTTGATTGAACCACTTGTTTTAATAGTGAAATATCCATACCGACAAACTCCTTTTACTCAATTAGTATCATAATTTCATTATACCGCAATTGATAGTTTTAGGAACGTACGTTTGTCTAATGTGCTATCATATTTCTATAGCTTAGTTTTTGCTTTAAATGCTATCAACATTATTTATAAACTGAACGCTTCGAAAGTAGTGACCTTATGAAAATCATCATTGCACCTGCGAAAAAAATGATTATCGACCAAGATGCCTTTCCAGCCCTAACTGAACCAATCTATCTTGATCAGACGCAACAATTACTGGCTCAACTGCAACACCTCACCTATCCTGAGGCCAAGACCTTATGGCATTGCAGTGACAAACTAGCCCAACCTAATTATGATTGGCTTCAAAAAATTGACCTGACCCGCAATCTGACTCCCGCTATTCTCAGTTACAGCGGTATTCAGTACTGTTACATGGCCCCGGACGTCTTTACCCAGCCAGCCCTTGACTATATTCAGGCAAACTTACGAATCTTGTCAGGCTTTTACGGCATTCTCCGACCGTTTGATGGTATCGTTCCTTATCGGTTAGAAATGCAAGCACGGTTGGCTGTTGGTCAAGCCAAGAACCTCTATGCGTTTTGGGGCGACCGCCTCTATCAGGCACTGACTCCGCGGCCAGAACCAATTATCAATCTTGCTTCTCAAGAATATGCTAAGACCATTGCACCTTATCTGGCTCCGCATCAATCAATGATTGATATTGTCTTTGCAAGCTTTATCGACGGCAAACTCAAGACTAAAGCCACATTAGCTAAGATGGCACGTGGGGCCATGGTCCGTTTTTTGGCTGAACATCAAATCGATGATGTGACGGCCATTCGCACATTTGATCATCCCGATTATCAATTTGACGAGAAGCGCTCGACGGCCAATCGATTCGTCTTTATCTATCAACATTAAACATCATCACAGCAATCACCAAAGCGCCCGCAGAAGGCTAACTTCCACAGGCGCTTTGGTCTACTTTAAACCTTTTAATAATCATTATAGTGACAGCCAAACAAAATCAGATCACGCCGATAAACTTCTCAATCTAGCTATTCAGCAAATTATTTCCCGGGAAATGATTACGCTCATTTCTCTAATCATGGGCTGCTAGCCAGTGACGCAATCGCGTCATATAGGTCGTGTTTTCATCGATAAACGCCATGTGACGGCTACGGGGAAATAACGTCCAAGTCGCATGAGGTAACTGGTCGACCATGGTCTTAGCGACTAATGGCGTACACAAATCATCCGTTCCACTGGTGACTAAAGTTGGCATCTGCAAATACTGTAATCGGTCGGTATACTCATAATCCGCCAACGTACCAGTCGGATTATATTCATTGGGACCCCACGCTACATTATAAGCCGTGGTCCCCACCCGTTTTGATCGCCGTAGGAATTCAGGATCATCAGCAGTAATCGGGCCCGACGCATGTTGCGTCATAAAATGTTGATTAGCAGTCAGGTAGGCAGCACCTGTGAAATCCTGTAACCGTTCTGCTGTCGCAATAGCCGACTGATCCGCTGGGGACATTAACCGAATCATCCGATGCTGTTCCTGAGCCCACAGTCGGGCTGAAGACAAGGTACTGGCTAAAATCAAACTTTTAATCCCCTGTGGTCGATAGTCACAACCATAAATAATAGCTAGCATACCACCCCAGGACTGCCCTAGTAAGTGAATCTCGGGTAAGTCTAAATACGTACGTAACGCCTGTAACTCTGCCACCCACGTTGCGGCTTGCCATAATTGATCGTCATCAGGTATCGATGAACGCCCACAGCCTAATTGATCATACATGACGATTGGTCGTCCCGTTTGAACGGCCAGGTCATCAAATCCTTCAAAGTAATTATGCGTTGATCCTGGACCACCATGTAGCAAAACTAACGGTGTCTTATTTGATTGCCGATCCCCTACGATTCGATAATACGTCTGATAACCATTAAATGGCATGTATCCTTCTTGCACGTCCAAAATATCACTCACTTTCGTTACTAATTTTTTACTTGTTACGCGTTATGCGTTATGCTAGCCGCTATTTAGCATTAGCCTTGATTAAAACGTGCCAAACAGATGGATTCCTGTTCGTCAGCAATGCGCGTCCGATTCCGACCTCCGGGGCTGGGTGACAATTGCTGGAACGTAAGCCGACGTCGATTAGAGCCCGTGCACAACCCGCCCAGTCTCAAATACGAGTCTTATTCTAAGCCGGAAGCAACCCACTTCCGACTAAGAATAATTTGGCTACTGAGCATTGTCACCCAGCTCCTCCAGTCGGTAAGCCGCTCGAATGGCTGATGAACAGCCACTTAACTTGGTACAATTGGTCGCTGACTATTTTGATGATGGAACCTTAAAAGAAACATTAGGGTTACATTAACCACTTTGTTGAGACGTTCGATTATTACTATGGCGATTCCGAAATAGTGAGCTATCACAATGTCATTTTCTACCTGACAGCTGCTCGACAAAATTGCTGTTTATGAAGAACAATGATGAGTCCAACAAAAGTTAGGTCCCTTACTGTCTGCCATTCGAATACTGTCCCGACTGGAAGGCGTTTCTGACAATGCCCAGTGGTGAAATTTCACTTAGCAAGCGTCCTGTGCTTGGTTAGTGAAAGGCCAGTATTTGAGACGTGGGTTTTCGGCTCAAATCTGTGCCCACCACGTTCCGGCAATTGGCAGAAATGCCTGGAGGTCGGTGTAGGACGCGCACTCTAAGCAAGTTTACGCTAACTCGAACTGTTCTCAGCGAACCTAAGCTGGCTGCTTTTGAATTTAAAAAATGGCACGTTTTAATCATAATCGATGACAAATTAACTCGCACAATGCGTACTTATTCCATCCCAATACTAATGTCCACCTGAAAAAGTGAAAAACTTAATTCCATTCTAATACAACTCAAATGACAATGGTGATGTAAGCGCTACAATAGAAGTGCAGAAATAATCAGAAACGGGTGAATAATGATGGTATTAAGTATTATTACAGTATTAGGAATGGGATTAATTGCAGCCACTGGTGTGCACTTTATCAATGGCGCACAAGCGATGCACGCAGGAACGGTCGGCCATCATGTTGGTCAGATGCCGGCTAACCTTCACCAAATCGACTTACGTTAGTCTCTTAAAAATTCACGTTAATTTTTAGCATTGCCGCTGAAACACTGGGCAATGCTTTTTTTGTCGTTCCTTTAGCTGACCGTCCTTATCAGTTTGGTGCATTGAGCAGCTTGACAGTCAAGCGTATCATTAACTTATATTATCTTTCTGTTCGTCTAGTCACGCTTCGACCGACCGTTCAGAGAAGGAGTGACTTATTTTTATGAATGATTTATTTGAGAAGGCCCCGATTCCCAAAGCGTATTTCCATTTAGCCTTTCCTGTGGTTCTTGGCATGGTTGCCAGCATGATTTATAACTTAGCAGATACATTTTTTGTTGCTCAAACTGGTAATGCTGATTTAGTTGCTGGTATTGCCCTCGGCAGTCCGCTATTTTCGTTTATGTTAGCAGTTGGTGATATTTTTGGCCTCGGTGGGAGTGCCGTTATTTCAAGAGTCCTTGGCCGTCATGATTATCACCAAAGTGCACGTATCAGTAGCTTTTGTTTTTACATTGCGATCGCGCTTAGCTTAGTACTGACAGCCTTATTATTACTATTCGAACAACCAATTTTAGGCTTGCTAGGTGCTACTGCAGCTACCCGTCCCTACATTGCGGACTTCTATCGTATATTGGTATTAGGATCAACCTTTATCATCGTTTCACTGGTTCCCGGTAACATTATCCGAACGGAGGGTCTGGCACAACTTTCCATGATTGCGACCATCAGTGGGACGGTTCTGACCATTATTCTCGATCCCTTATTCTTATTTGGCTTTCACTGGGGTGCTTCGGGCGTTGCTTTTGCCAACGTTTTGGGGTACGCGGTCAACACCAGTCTGTTAGTCTTTTTTATGCGCCGAGCCAAAACGCTCTCCTTAGCACCAAAGTTAGCCCATATCTCGCGACCAACCCTTAAAGCCGTCGTCGCGGTTGGGATTCCAGCCTCACTGACTAACCTAACCCAGAGTTTTGGCATGATGATCTTAAACAGCTACTTAGCCGCATACGGCGCCCAAGCCGTGGCGGCCATGGGAATTGTTCAAAAAGTTTACATGGTCGTTATGATGGTCATGGTCGGCTTTGCTTTTGGGGCCCAGCCTTTAGTTGGTTACACGTACGGTGCTAAAAATTGGCAAAGACTACGGGCAACGTTGCGCTTCGATTTAAAAGTCGAAGGTGGCTACGCAACCATTTGTGCGATTATTCTAATGATTTTTGCGCCTCAACTTATTAAACTATTTATGAATCAACCAGTCATTGTCACTATGGGTACACAAATGTTGCGAGCAATGTTGATTACGACACCATTAGTGGGCTTCATCCTCGTGTTCACGACCGTCTTTCAATCAGTCGGTGCGGGTTTGAGTGCCCTAGCCATGGCGCTTTCGCGGCAAGCAATCTTACTAGGTATCGCCATCGTTATTCTGGCACAGTTCTTTGGACTAACTGGTATTATTTGGGCTCAAGCGGTCGCTGATGTCTTAACGTGCTTACTTGGCTGGTTACTTTATCGGCACACCTTCAAAGATATTCAAGTACCATCCTCAAATTAATAATAACGATATCATGTCGTTAGCTCACTGATAATCATTAAATGGCGCCATCCATTTCAAGTACTGGTGATTCAGTGCGCTGAAATGCATAAGTGAACTAAAAGCTGGTACTTTTGGAATGAGAGACGTCATTCCAAAAGTACCAGCTTTTTCACTCTGATTCAGTTTTTATTCGTCTACAGACTGAGTATGGGCTAAATCGGCTTCTAATGACGCAGTGAGTGCCTTCAATAGTTTTAGAGTCGCCGTCATGTTAGCGCGGTAATAACGTTCAGTACCTGTTTTGCTAACCGCTAAAATGCCGGCATCCAGCATCAACTTCAAATGGTGCGATACGGCCGGTCGTGATAAGGCGATTTGCGCTGTAATTTGGTTAACCGTCATCTGATCAGTCCGGCACAGCATCACCAAAATTCGTTGCCGATTTTCGTCTTGAAGAATTGTAAAAATCGGAACACCCTTCTTAAATATTGCCATCGTTCGTTCTGCCAAAAAATCACACCTTTCCAATTACGGTTCGTATTCTTAAACCATTTAACGCTTGCTAAAATTGAAAGTCAAGAATTAATCGTTGACTTTTTGTAAGTAAGCGACTAGAATCAACAGCATGATTTGTTCAAGATGTTAAACGTTTAAACCAATATGTTAGGAGTCCACTATGAAAGCTGCCATTATTACTAAATACAAGCAAATAACCCCCATGGTGACAGAAGTCCCTGTTCCGACAATAGCTCCCACCGATGTTCTCGTCAAAATCGTTGCCGCCAGTGTCAACCCAATCGATTTGAAAACCAAAGATGGCGATCTAAGATTGTTACTACAATACACCATGCCACTAATTATGGGCAGTGACTTTGCCGGTGTAATTACTGCCGTTGGCGACCAAGTACCGGGCTTTAAAGTTGGTGATGCTGTTTACGGTCGCGCACCCAAAGATCGAATTGGAACCTTTGCTGAATTTATCGCCATTGATCATCAAGCCATCGCACTGAAACCAGCCAATCTCAATTTTGAAGAAGCCGCTGCAATTCCATTAGTAGGTTTAACCAGTTACCAAGCACTACACGATATAATGAACATCCAGCCGGGACAGAAGGTTTTCATTCCCGGCGGTTCGGGTGGTATTGGGATTATTGCCATTCAACTGGCCAAATATCTCGGCGCTTACGTCGCAACCACTACCAGTGCGAAACATTTTGACCTCGTTCAATCACTAGGTGCTGATAAAATCATTGACTATCATCAGCAAGACTTTACTGATGTATTATCCCATTACGATGCCGTATTAGATACTCGTGGCGGGCAATCCCTCGAGGCCGCTTTTCAGATTATCAAACCAGGCGGTCAGATTGTCAGCATTGCCGGACTGCCAAACGCGCGTTTTGGTAAGGATTACGGACTGCCAATATGGAAACAATGGTTATTGGGTCTAGCAACGCGGAAACTGAGTCAACTGGAACAACAAGCCCAAGCTACCTATTCGTTTCTGTTCATGCAACCTAGTGGCCAGCAACTTGTACGCCTGCGACAACTAATTGAACAGGACGTTATTAAGCCAGTTATTGATCGGATTATCCCCCTCACCGACATCAACGACGCGTTAGAATACTCGCATTCCGGTCATGCTACCGGTAAAATCATTATCAGTATTCAACCTAATTAGCTAACTTCAAATCAATCTTTTTAAGGAGTCATGATCAATGAAAAAAGTTTTAATTGTCGAAACCAATATCACTCGTTACCAAGGAACTAATGAGCCGACTGGTCTTTGGTTAGGTGAAGCCGCTGAGTTCGTCGATGAAATGCAGCAAGCCCAAATTGCCGTTGACTATGTTAGTCCTAATGGTGGCTTCGTGCCCCTTGACCCGCGTAGTATGAAATATACCGATGCCGCCACAATGGCCGTGTATGAAGATTCTGACTTCATTAATCGGGCCCTTAAGAACACGCTCAAGCCTAGTCAGGTCGATCCCGATGATTACACTGCTATTTACTATACCGGGGGCCACGGTGTGATGTGGGACTTTCCGGACAACCCTGAGTTACAAGCCATCGCACTGGCCATTTATCAACATGGTGGATATGTGACCTCCGTTTGTCACGGAATTGCTGGCCTCCTAAACATCAAAGACCAAACGGGCCAATACTTGATTGCTGGCAAAACCATTACGGGCTTTACCGCAACTGAAGAGCTGATTGCCGGCAAAAAACGGATCGTCCCGTTCCTTAACCGTGAACGAGCTACTGCTCACGGTGCTATCTTTAGTCAGCATCGATTTTATCGCGAATATGCAATTACTGACGGCCAATTGATCACTGGTCAAAATCCGTTCTCAGCACGCGCGGTCGCACGCCAATTGATTGCTAAACTATAAAAAAACGAGCACAAGGCTCGTTTTTTTGCGTTAATCTTCAAAAATCCGCTCATGCAAAACACCAAACGGCGCATGATCGACATAAATCTGACCAGTGTCGTGAAATCCATTACGTTGATAAAAACGCTGGGCCACAGCATTATTGGCCAGAACAAGTAGACAATTCTGTGGATAGTCCGCCTTCAAGCGACGATGGGCCTGGATTATTAACTGCTGACCAATGCCATGATGATAGTTCGGGTGAACATATAGCGAATACAGTTCGCCCCACCCCTCATAGTTTGCATGTCTGGCCGGACCAAATGTGCAAACACCCACAACTTCACCAACAGCCGTCATTGCCAACAACATATTTTGCCACCGCCGTTCTGGCCGCCAAGTTGTTGGCGTCAATTGCTGTAAATAACTTGCAGGCATCAAATCACGATATGCTGATTGCCAGGTCTCATAATATAACTGTCGAATTTTTCCAAAATCACTGTTTGCTTCAGCGCGGACGATCCGATAGGTTAGCGCCATCAGCCTGACCACCTTTCAATTCAAGTTGTCCCTAAGTGGGACGCATTTAATCATTTATATAAATAAGGTATCCACCAACTATTCATAAAGAGCATCAATTAGATGAATGTTTCACGTGAAACAAAAAACACAGTACACTCAAAAATTAAAAATGAATCCAGTACAACATGTTCATTTTGAGTTTGGTATTGACCTGAACTATGACCGAATTCGTCGCATATTTAACACATTTGGCAGAATTACGGCCGTAATAATAATGACCACGCCAACCATTTGCACCCAATCAATAGTTTCATCAAGCAATACAAATGCAACAACAATCGAGGCTGGTAACTCTAAAGAAGAAAGGATTGGGCCAATGCCAAGCTCTAAGTATGGCATAAACAATGAATACATAACCAGTGGGAAAACCATTGAGAATAGTGCAATCAGTACTCCCCAGCCGACTGTTGCTGGCGTGGTAGGTGCCGTAATTAATTGCGGTGCCCACACGATGGCAATGAGTATGAAAGCGCCCAAACACAACAACCACGTTTTCGATAGCGGGTCTAAGTTATTGCCTAAGCTAGCCGTAAACTGCATCGTGCAAGCATACGAGCATGCCGCTAAAAAACTTAACATCAAGCCCCACGGCGAGAGCGCCTGCGTAATTGGAAACAGACCAGCAGCTAACATCGTGCCTATCAATACCAAAACAATACTAACCGCCTGCAGTCGGGAGGGACGCCGATGATGAATCACTGCTCCTAGTAATGTCGACAGCCAGACCGCCTGCATCAACATTACCGCGGCCACAGCAACTGGGATAAGCTTTAACGCCTGTATGTAAAAGGTGTTGGTAAATCCCGAAGCCGTTCCAGCCGCAATTACCAGTCCGATTTGCTTCCAATTCGTTTGCTGATTACGCAAACGCGCACGGCGTAAAATTTGAATCACGCCTAAAATCACAACCGCACTCAGAAAGGACCAGAATAGCAATGGCCCATTGACAACCCCCTGCCGACGCGCAATTTTAAATAGTGACGCCGGAATTCCAAAACTAACGGCCCCTAAGCCAACGAACAGGGGCGCAATTTTCTTCACATTAATCATCCTCTCGTTGACAAGATATGTTGGAGCCGGGCACGATACCACCAGTCTGGCAAGCCCAGTGAGTAGCGCATCAGCATCTCACCAATAATTTGCACAATTGGGCGTCCCGGTTGTATTTGGCGTTCTAACAAGCTGTCATAAAAGTCCGCTGGGGCACTGACTAAGTGCCCGTTAAGATTGACCCGTAACGGCGCATTTTCTACCACGAGCGCTTGCCATTCATAACTATGAGCACGCTGTTCGTCCTCAGAAACGTCTTGTGCCAACTGTAAGTAATGCGCAATATCCGCTGGCAATACTTCCGATAAATCCGACAAAGTCTGTAAAGCTAGACCTGGCCGAGTTATCACTTGACTTAGCGGTACCATCACTTGTCTCAATTGCGTGTCTGTGTCTGCTAACTGCTGACACAACCAGTCGTATCCTAACCAATCATCGGGCATGGTAGACCACCATACTCGTAGCACGCCCCCCTGCTCAACTTGAGACTTTAATGTTACCAACGCTTGCTTGACAACCGTGGCATCGGTACTGTGTGACATGATAGCAAGCTGTGCTGGATCATCAGTTGTCAATCGAGTTAAATCACCGATTTGTAGCGACAATGGCAAACTCAATACTGGCTGGTGCAACTCATGTTGCAAGGTTACCGCGAACGTCGAATTAAACGTCACATCCATCATCTGAATTTCCTCAATTTCTATTTTGATGGCGCCTTAAAATGTGCCAATTCCGTATTCGAATAAACGTACGGGACGTGCGCCATCTCTGGCACTTGATTCCAAGCCACCGGATAACCCGCACCATGTGCGCAAAAGACCGAGTCCGGTGTATTTTCTAAATCTGCTGTGGGGACATATTTGGCCTTATCGACAACAGCCATCTCGTTATGACACGGCCGATAGCCATCCACGATACATTCCAATTGCCCTTGCCCATGCGTGTAAGCTCGAACCGTCTGTGAATAGTCCTGCATCGCTGCTACTGGCGCCGTTCCCGTAATTGTCGTCAGGTCAGTCCCGTCCGTGGCTACGCTTGTATTAGCGACTGGTGCGTCAAACTGACCATTCATCCGCTGAATATCAGTCATCGCCCGGCCAACTTGTTCCTGACCAACTTCTAGACGGAACCGATACCACGGTTCCAACAACTGAAAATCACCACGTTGTTTTAACATCATCAAGCCTTGACGCAACGCGCGCCACGTCGCTTCACGAAAGTCACCACCAACCGAATGAACATTGCTAGTCCGACCACTAACCAGTGTTACCTTAACATCCGTTAGTGGTGCGCCAATCAGGACACCCACTTGTGTTTTGGCTTGTAGGTTTGACACGACTTGGTGTTGCCAATTTCGGCCAAGCACTTCCAATGAACAATCGGTCGTAAATTGAAGCCCACTTCCCCGCGGTGCGGGCTTCAGCAACAAATGTACTTCCGCATAGTGTCGTAACGGTTCAAAATGCCCAACGCCTTCAACAGCTTGGGTAATCGTCTCTTGATACAAGATACTCCCCGTTCCAAACTTTACAGTCAGTTGAAAACGATCCTGCAAGATTTGTTGCAAAACTTCCAGTTGAATCGTTCCCATGACCTGTACTCGCAATTCCTGAAGTGGTTCTGACCAAGTCACGTGTAATTGTGGATCCTCATCTTCAAGTTGACGCAAGGCTGCTAAGCAGGTGTGTAACTCCTCACGCTGAGGATCAAGTGCGTAAGTCAGTACGGGCTGCATGACGGGTTGTAGACTAGTTGCTGCCTGTCCCAATCCTTGCCCCGGCCGCGTTCCCGTTAGACCGGTAATGGCACCAACGGATCCTGCCGTCAGCGCGGACGTGGTCGCATACTTAGTCCCGTTGTAAACCCGTAACTGATTGACTTTTTGGTCATCATACACGATATCTTTAGGTCGTAAGGTGCCACCGGTCATCCGAATCCAAGTAAGCCGTTCACCTTGATCATCGTGCGTAATCTTGAACACCCGCGCGCCAAATTCAGGACGCGTTAATTGTGGCGTCGTCCAATAATCAAGACCAGCCATTAGCGCATCAACCCCGTCCAGCTTAAGTGCCGCGCCAAAATAACACGGAAAAACTTCCCGCCGTTGAATCATCTGCCGAATCGTGGCATCACTTAACGTCCCTGTTTCTAAGTAATCCGTTAACACTTCGTCATTTTGCATCGCAATATCTTCAACTGCCGCAGTCGGTATGACTGGCCGATCTTCCAACGTGTCCCCGGCTCCCGGCGTGTTAAACGCCACACAACCAGGCGATAATGTCTGTTGAATTTGTTGTATCAATTGGTCGCTATCCGTCCCCGGCGCATCCATCTTATTTACAAACAGAATGGTAGGAACGTCATAACGGGCTAATAATCGCCATAACGTCCGCGTGTACCCCTGCACACCATCAGTCGCTGAAACGACTAAAATTGCGACGTCCAAAACCGACAGTACTTGTTCAGTCTGGGTCGCAAAATCGACGTGGCCCGGGGTATCCAAGAGTGTTAAATTAATGTCTTTATATTGTAAATTAGCTTGGTGTGAAAAAATCGTAATACCACGCTGTTTTTCAAGCACATCCGTATCTAAAAAAGCATCGCCATTATCGACGCGCCCTAATTGCCGTAGCGCGCCAGACCGGTATAGTAATGCTTCTGACAGCGTCGTTTTACCGGCATCGACGTGGGCAATAATTCCCGCTACAATCCGTTTCATATTGGGCTCCCTTCACGATTAGTGAATCACTGCTTCCAGTATACCGGTTCTCAGCACTGAACGGCTAGTAAAGGTCTGCCACTAACGTTAAATATGCATGAAATTTGGCGTGTTTTAGCCCAATGTTAATCACCAAAATCAGGCTGATTACTTTCCATAGTTGCGATCACTTTAAAGTAGTGGTGACCCATTTCCCGTGCAGTATCGCAAAAAAGGTATCCGTAGCCTACAACTACCGATACCTTAAAATCATTTTCAGACTTAATCATAAAAACGCTCAAAAGCTGCCTTCAGGTCCATTTTGGCTTGCTTTAATGCCTGTGATACCGCCACCCCGTTCGTTTGCAGTCCTTGTGCACGGACAATCTCAAACCGGTCAAACCCCATAATTTCAGTAAACATCTTGTCAAGATACAGCCGAGAAAATTCCATGGGTGTATAACGGTCATTACGAGTATAGATTGACCCACTGGCCTGCAGTAACATGACACGATAATTATCGGTCATCAAACCCACTGATCCATTTTCGGTATAACGAAAAGTCTCCCTGGCAACTAAGATATTATCGATATAGTCCTTTAACCGTGCCGGCACGTTGAAATTATGCAACGGCATCGCAATCACAATCCGATGATGAGCTTTAAACTGTTGTAGGAGTTGCTGATTGATTGCAAACAGGCGTTGTTCCTCAATCGATAAATTTACATGTTGCGCTTGCTTTTCCCAGATTCCCAGCAATTCAGGTACCGTTGCTTGGGGAATCACCGTATCATACAAATTGATCACATCCACAGTATCATTAGGAAAGCGAGTCTGAAAAAGTTGCAAAAAAGCTTGTTCTAGTTGAACTGAGTAGTGCGCCGCATTACGAAAATCGGGATGTGCATTAACAATCAAAGTCTTAGTCATTTAAATATCTCCTTAATTAATAATCTATTTATTGGTTGTTTTTGACAACAGTTATATACTACAGTCGAAAGGTGCCAATCCATGTCACCATTAAAATCATTTTTAGGAGTTATTTATATGAACCGCTCTGAACGTCTTAATCAAGAATTGATCTTTCTCAGTTACCGACAAGAATTCCACATCAAAGAACTCATGCAAGAATTCAATATCTCCAAACGGACCGCCTTGCGCGACGTTAACTCGTTAGAACAACTTGGTTTGTCCATTTACGTTGAACCGGGACGTTACGGTGGCTACCAAATCATGCAACAACAACTATGGGTACCCATCTTATTAAACAGCCAGGAAATTAATGCGCTCTTTTTTGCGCTCAAAGCACTCAGTTTATTGTCGGCGACCCCCTTTGAAAAGTCCTACCATACAATTTACAAAAAACTCATGGCAACACTATCTTTAAGCAACCAGCGCCAGGTCGCCAAATTGCAACGTGTGGTTAACTACTACTCAATTCCTAACTTGGATGCCCCAACCCATTTAAGTGATTTATTAACGGCTATACTTGATGAAAATGTTGTCCAGTTAACGATGACTACTGTGACAGCTGGGTTTCAGATTTTTGATTTATTATATCGGCATGGCATTTGGTTTTTCAGTGGCGTCAATCTCGATAACAATGCTTGGGGCATCTATCGCTGTGATACGATCAAAGCATTTCAAACCAGTGAGCAACCAGCTCGGTATACTTGGAAACAGCTCGCGCAACGGCAACGGTCCTACGATCACCATCATCACAATATACGTTATAAATGTGCACTAACACCTCTAGGCCGTGAACATGTACAAAAGAATAATTATCCTAATATGCACTTAACACATCAGAACGACCAAGATTATCTCATTGGTGGTTATAATCAAGATGAATTAGCCTATATGGTCGACTATTTACTGGGACTTGGCCGCAACGTTAGAATTATTTATCCGGAAGCGTTAAAAACTGCCTATCTGCAAGAACTGCAGCAAATTCAAGATTTCTATTAACGTTTGGTTTTCTGAACAAAAATGTCGGTAGCCCCGTCAAGGACTACCGACATTTTTACTAACCTGCTTATTCTCTTCTTAACTGCTTTATTCAGCCGTAATATAATTCAAAATTGCATTCAGAACTTGTTGATTCTCTCGTGGTACCGGCGTTTGTAAAATTTCTGCTGCTGTTTGGTTTAGGACCGACCCCCTAATATACCGATAATCATTGACGACCATCTCACGAACATTGTCCGCAGCCGGCTCAAAGTGAAATTGTAACCCCACTACCCGATGCTTCCATACGAAGCCCTGATTGGTCACACGATCACTAGAGAACAACAGCGTTGCTTCGGCTGGAACGGTGAACATCTCCTCGTGCCAATGCAAGACCGACAGTTTTGCTGGAATCCCCGGAATCACAGGACTCTGTCGGTAAATCGGTGCCCAACCTACTTCCTTAGCTGGCGCCTTAGTGACAGGGTATCCTAAGGTCTTCGCAATTTGTTGCGCGCCGTAACACGCACCAAACATTGGGATATCGCGGTCCAATAATTGTTGAATCAAGTCTCGTTCCTGCTTGATCCATGGCAGCGTATCGTTGGGACTCATCGGTCCGCCGAGGATAACAAGCATCTCCGTCTCATCCGCCGTTGGGAGAACACCGAATTGATACGGGTGATAGACATACATGGTATGGCCATGGGCATGCACCCAATCAGCAATCATTCCAGGGCCCTCATTGGGGGTATGTTGCAACACATTAATTCGCATGATTAGTCCTTTCCACAACGGCAATGTTTGGTCTGGGTATCGCCTGCAATTACCCAAGATAGAGTCATTATACCACGCTAATTACTTGAGCCATGGGCGCTTATGTTAAACTTAAAACCGATCATAATTTAGAGGTGATAATAATGGACGTCCAATCTTTTTTCGAACAAGCTAAAACGACGCTCAAATTGACACAAAGTACCCCATTACAAAGTGCTTATCAGTTTGGCAGCGATCCTGATAAACTTGCACAGCTCGTACTAACTGGCACAAAAACGGCTACCACCAGCGCTTATGACCTATACGAAACTGATGAACCACTGCCAAAAGTGGGCGCTTATGACGTCATCTTAGATGCTCATAATCAGCCTGTCTGTGTGACCCGGACCGATCAAGTCATGATTACGCCTTACTTGGACATCGATGCAACCCACGCTTACTTAGAAGGTGAAGGCGATCGTACTTATGCCTATTGGCGCCGTGTTCATGATGCCTTCTTCAAGCAGGAGTACCAAAGCGAGCATCAGCGCTTTGATCCCCATACTGCACAAATGGTTCTGGAACGCTTCCACGTCGTTTATCCCTTTCACTAAAAATAGCGTTCCAATCGGCACTGGTGAATTCGCTTCCATTAGTGGTATATTGGAATAGAACTTTCATTAGGGGGAACGACACATGCATACTATCGAACAACTCAATGACGGGCGCGCGGTCTATCTAAATGGTCACCGCGTCAATGTCGCCGATGTGCCCATTTTTCGTAAAACTTTAGCACTCAATAATCAGTACTATGACCTGCAACACAACCATCCCGAAGTACATACTTATCAGGAAAATGGTCACCGCTACGATATTGCTTTCAAAGTGCCACGCACCGTCGCTGATTTACAACAAAAGCACCGTGCTTATCAAGAAATTGCGCAAAGTAACAGCGGCATGTTAGGCCGCACACCGGATTTTCTTAATACTGGGATGGCCGTCTTAGCAGAACGCGCTGCCTTCCTCGGGCAAAATCAATATACTGATTTTGCAGCTAATGCCCGCAATTACGCTAAGGAGGTCAAAGCTAACGATATCTTCATTAGCCATGCGCTTCAAAACCCACAACTCAACCGTCAAAAAGCCATCAATGCCATTCCGTCTGGATACGCGGGTGTTCATACCATTGAACGTAATCAAGATGGAATCTTCGTTTCTGGTGCCAAAATGGTCAATACGATGGCCCCAATTGCTGATGACCTCCTGATTTTTAATCCGCCGGAACTGTTGTTAGAAAACGGCGATAGTAGTTATGCTGTCGCCTTTGCTACGCCACTCAATAATCCGGGCGTCAAGATCATTTGTCGCAAATTATTAGATCATCCCACCGCTTCCATTACGGATTACCCACTCAGCAACGCCCTTGATGAGATTGACGCCTACATTGTCTTTGATCACGCCTTTATTCCGTGGTCAAAAGTATTTGTTGAAAATAATGTTGAAATGAGTAATCGTTTCTTCATCGATTCAGGCATGTTTAGCCACACTTCCCATCAAGATGAGGTTCGAGGTATTACTAAGCTTGAGTTAGCAACCAGTTTAGCGCTTCGGATTGCTCATATCTTAGGATTAGATGGTTTCTTAGGTGTCCAAGAAAAACTCGGTCGGTTAACCGCTAATCTGGAACTCATCAAGGGTACCATCACCCGTTCAGAAGACAACGGTCATCTAGACGAATTCGGTATCTATACGCCCAGTCTCCAAGCTTTGCAAGCGGTTCGCTCGACCCTTCCCGAATACTATGACGAGGCCTTGCGCGTGACTCAACACTTAGCGGCCGGTTCCATGGTTGGCGTGCCAAGTTTTGCGGAATTTGACGGCGATAATGCGACAATCCTCAACCAGGCACTCACGACGGACCGAGCCACCGCTAAAACCCGCACGCGCTTGTTGAACTTAGCCTTCGATTTAACAAGTTCTGGCTTTGGTCAGCGCCAATTGATGTACGAATACTATCATGGTGGTGATCCAATGCGTATTCGTGCCCAACATTATCAACGCGCCGATTTACAGGCTGGCAATCAGATGATTGACCGACTATTGTCAGCGGACAACGCAAACACCCATGAATAAGTAATCACACCAATACCCAGGTTAGTCCTTAAGTGAGTATTGGTGTGATTTTTTGCGCCTTTATATTATTGACTATTTAGTCAAATATAATTCGCGTAACTGTTGACATTCCGCTGAGGTCAGCCCTAGACCCGTCTGCAAGTAATTTGAAAATGTGTCGTACCGGGCTTTGATGACTTCAAAGTAATGGCTCAGGTAATCAGCGTCTACTAATAATGCCTGGTTCACGGCCCGTTGTTGCTCATCAGATAATTGCGACGCCATCGTTGCCAAGATTTGTTGATTAGCAGCCGCACGTGCTTGATTTGTGAGCAGATAGTCAGCCATGATTTGCTCGTCACTAATACCCAAAATTTTTAGAAATAAGGCGGCCCCAACGCCGGTGCGATCCTTACCGGCAAAACAATGGAACAGTAGTGGCTGATCTGGAACCAGTAGTAGCTGTATAAATTGACAATAACTTTGACGGGCAGTAGGATCTAACACTATCTGTTCATATAACTGAACCATGCGGTCATGGACCGCCCCCGTACTACTAATCATCGATTGTAAACTTGCGTCGTTCGTCATGACTTGTGCTAGCACATCCAGCACGTGATACTGGACGTGTGGCCATGTCGCATCTGGAAATTGATGACGCTCATCAGCACTACGCATGTCCACGATTCGCGTAATGCCAAGCGTGGTTGCTAGATACTGCGTCTGTGCCGGTGTTAATTGATCCAATTGTCCTGACCGGTAAATTAAACCATCTTTGATTACTTGCTGATTTTTATTGCGATAACCACCTAGTGACCGTAAATTAGTAATCCCTTCCATGACCAAGCCCCCTGCTAGATTGATAACTTAATTGTAAACTGTCACCGTTAAATTTTCAGTCAAAGGCCATTTAAAAAGTCATTTAGTCACCAGACCTAACTGATCTGGTGACTAAATGACTTTTTAACCGCTAACTTGATAGACTCAATTAATCAAAGTGTCGCCATTCGTGATCCAACAACGCACGCGCTACAAATAGCCCGAGCGGTAAAAACATGATGATTAACACGGCCTTCGTCAGCCATAGTGAACCGACACCAATTTGATTATTGCCAATACTATAAATTGCACGATAAATATATAATCCCGGAACCATAATTACGATTGAAGGTACCGTCAATGAAATCCGGGGATAGCCGTTATAACGATTAACCACCGATGCGATCAAGCCGGCAACGAGCGCCCCACAAAAGGCGGCCGCGGCCGGTGGCATTGCTGTCAAGTCAACTAGTTCAAGGCGCAATGTATTCGCAATGGCCCCAATAAATCCCGCGGTAATGGCCATTTTTTGCGAGCTATTAAACATTATTGAGAACCCGTAAACACCGCAAAAACTAGCTGGTAATCGTAATAAAAGTACCGCTAACGGTGAAAGTCCTAGCGGTAAGAAATCAGCTGGCTTGAAGCTCACCAGTGTCGCGACTAGCCAGCCGACGAGAGTTGCAATCAGGGTAACCATAATCGCGTAAGCTAAGCGCTCCAGTCCTGAGCGCATATCCAACTTAGAGATATCCAACATACTCGTAATGAACGGAAAACCCGGAATCACGAATAACATGGCACCAATATACCCCGCCTCATGCTGGGCAAGAATTTGGAAATTATATTCAAAAATCTTAAAACTAACCATATAAGCCAAACACGCTACCGCAACGCTGACCGCAATCCCGGCAACCGTCGTCATCGACCGTTTACCCATCAGCGCCCGAACATAGTT
Source organism: Lactiplantibacillus sp. ME-2 (assembly GCF_022549155.1). Taxonomy (NCBI): domain Bacteria; kingdom Bacillati; phylum Bacillota; class Bacilli; order Lactobacillales; family Lactobacillaceae; genus Lactiplantibacillus; species Lactiplantibacillus sp. ME-2. The sequence continues at coordinate 29,375 of NZ_JAKZEQ010000011.1, read as the reverse complement.
ACCAAGACCCGCGCCCAAAAAGGAACAAATCATCTCGGGAATACCCCCACCAAGTAAGAAGATAAATCCACTACAGGCTAAGCCAGCTGCCAACCCAAGAACCAGTGGCGAATACTGTTTAGGACGCGTCTGAACTTCATCAATTGCTGCATGCACTTGTGCCACCGTTAACCGTGCATATTTCGCATCAAAGTCTTTGACAAACTGTTCAAGAATATTTAGTTTATCCGTATTTACACCAGTATTTGGTATCGATAATACTTGCGTATAACTACGTTCATGATGAAAACACGTGTACTGAATCGAAATCAACCCGATATCTGCCGAGCACGTTAAATTCAGGCTGCGAGCAATCTTATTCATCGCATCACGAACCCGCCACGCTCCCGTCCCACACGACAACATTAAAATGCCAACTCGACCAACAATTGATGTTCGCTCTTGTAAGCTAGCATGCTTAGCGGGAACATCTTCATTACGGATAAAGTCCTTCCATGGAATTGTCATATGATGTCGTTGTGATAGTGGCATCACCGACTTACGCTCTTTATTCATTTCTTCCTCCGTCTTAGATCGTTCATTATGTTAGTAGCTTTCCCCCTTATTTTAGGCTACTAACATCATTTATGATAGCGATTTTGTCATTTTAAAAGCATAATGTTTCACGTGAAACATTAGCCTCATGATGAGTTTCCCCAGCTTGTTAATTGAACTACCCCCTCAAAAGTAAACTTGATTACCATTCGTTAATTTAAGCGTCACAATTTTCGCCGCTATCCGCAATCATATGATAAGTTACCGATATCATCTAATAAAGGAGCGATTTGTATGTGCACTAGTCTAACTTATACAAATAGTCATGGAGGCCACTTCTTAGCTCGTACAATGGATTTTAACGTTGACTTTGAGACCCGTATTATGTTCATGCCTCGACATTACCGCGTGACGGGTGACCTTGGTGATTTCACCACGACTTATGGCTTTATTGGCGCGGGTCGCCAACTGAACCATGAAATTTTCACGGACGGCGTTAACGAATGTGGTGTCAGCATCGCAGCACTCTACTTTCCGAATCATGCAATTTACCAGCCTCACAGTAACCAAGACAAACTCGATCTCGCACCCCACGATTTCGTCGCCTGGGTACTCGGAAAAATCACCAGTGTTGCTGACCTACGTGAGCGCGTCAAAGACGTTCAATTAATTAGTAGCACGGCAGAATTAATTAACGAAATTCCACCACTTCACTTTATCATCAGTGACCAAACCGGTGAAACCGCCGTCTTGGAACCAACTAGCGGCGAGCTTCGCCTGCTTAATAACCCAGTCGGCGTCCTGACCAATTCACCAAACCTCAAATGGCAGCTACAAAACTTAAGTAAGTATGGCACCCTGACTAACACCGAGCGGCCACTAAATAAATTCATTAACTACCAACCTGGTTCACAGGGACCTGGTACGGGCGCATTAGGTTCTACCTGGTGACTATACTTCGATGTCTCGCTTTGCACGGACCGTCTTCTTGAAACACTATGCGCAAGTGCCAGCGACAACAACAGATACAGTCAACTTACTTCAACACATCTTGAATGCTGTGACTATTCCCAAGGGCGCCAAAGTAGCCGCCAACGGCCAAGCAACCTATACTGAGTACCGTAGCTACATGGACTTGAATCATCAAACGTACGCACTAGAACTGTACGAAAATCCGGGAGTGATTCAGCAAGTTAACTTAACTGATCATTTATTAGAAAAACAGACCGTTCCGTTAGAATACGCCCTTAGTCGCACCCCGCACGTCCAATTACTAACTCCCGATATTGCCACCTTGCCAGTGGCCCATTAAGACTTTCAGAAAAGCAGTAACTCAAAAAAGCTTGCATCACAAATCTAGTTGATTTTGTGACGTAAGCTTTTCGTATTATTTAAACTTAGGCTAACGCGGCTTTTAGATTAGCTAAGGTTAATTCGCTCGTTGAAGTGAAGTTAACATCCGCACCCGTCAAAATGGCAGGATCACCAATCCCAATCGACGTTTCACCAGCACCATTAATTGACTGAATACCGACCTTAGCATCTTCAACGCCCGCACATTCTTCAGGCTTCAAGCCAAGCACTTCCGCGCCACGTTCGAAGATCTCTGGATCTGGCTTACCGTGTTTCAAGGTTGCGGGATCCACCCGGGCTTCAAAGTAATGCGCCAAGCCTAACTGTTCCAGAACCAATGGTGAATTCTTAGAAGCTGAGGCCAAAGATAAACGATACCCATGCTTGGCGAGATCGGCTAAGAAGTCTTCGATACCAGGTAAAATTGCAGTTTTATCCATTCCCTTCAACAGGTTCAGATAATTAGTATTTTTCTTGGCTGCGTAAGCCACTTTTTCAGCTTCCGTATAGTCGTTTTCCTTACCACCCGTTTTTAAGATCAAGTTCAACGAGTCCATTCGACTAACACCCTTTAAATTATCGGCAAGTTCTTCACTCCAGGCAACGCCCAACTCGTCAGCTAATTGATGCCAAGCTTGTGAGTGATAAACGGACGTATCCGCAATCACGCCATCTAAATCAAATACAAACCCTTTAATATCTGCAAATTTACTCATTAATGGTTCCTCCTCGTTAATTACCAGCACAATTGATTGCTGGGTACCGGACAACTGCGCAATCATCAATAGATGCGCCAAGAGTGACGGCTACCCGTCTTGTTTTGAAGCACACCGTTAATGTTCACTTAACATTATAAAACGCTTTCAGTTTCAATGCAACCGGTTGCATAGCGATTTTAATGACGATTGTTGCCAATCACACGCCTGCCCGCCGATCAAATCGCAATGGCGGCCCCATTACTGCCGTCCATCCTGAATTTACGGATTTACTAATAATGACTGTTCCAACCATTTTTCCACAAACGGTTGCACGCTTTTATGCCCCGCTTAATCTTGGGTCGGAATTGGAATATCCGGTCGATACTGGTACTGATGCTGGGTTAAAAATTGCCGTAATTTAAAACTAGCAGCCAATTTAAAGCACGTTTCCGCATCCCGTAAATCGCATCCGGTCAGTGTTGTGATATGGTGCAGTCGATTACGCAGTGTATTTGGATGAACGTATAATTGCTTAGCCGTGCGGGTCAAATTACAAGTCGCCCGTAAGTAGACATCTAATGTTGGTACCAGTTCTGTATGGTTTTGCTGATCATAGGCTAACAACAAACGTAGGGCTGGATTAATAAAGAACGGTAAGATCTCAAGATGATTAACTCGTGCCAACGCAAGATTATAGAATTGGTCTTCACAAAAAATCACCCGACCACGGCCAGTCTTCAGTTGCGCCGTTCGTTCACAAACTGTATACGCGGCAAAGGTATCTTCCGGATTAACGTAGTGCTGAGACACGATCAAGCGGCAATCCGCTTGCTTCGTAATTTGCTGCAACGTTAGTTTAAATTGATTCTGATTATATGCGACCAGACTAATTGGGATCAGTGCCACACATTGTTGCTGATAAGTCGAAACCAACACTTGTTTGAATCGTGGCATCATCAAGTACTGTAGTCGCTGCTGTAAAATCATCGGTGCTTGATCAGCTAGTGGTTCGCAGCGGATTAACACCATGGCTGTCGGTAATTGCACGTGTTGTTCAGCAAACTGATCAGCAAACGTTCCCCCTTGATGTTCCGTCAATAATAAGTTTAATAACCGGTCCCGTTGCGATTCAGCTGTTGGCATAATCTGATTTTTAACTAACGAGCCAGCGATAACCTGACCAATCGAATTGATCAGTAGTGCTTGTCGATCATTCAGTGGTTTATTGAGTGCTGGCATCACCAAATAACCGATCGGCTCGGTGCCATTTGCTAACGGCGTAATTAGCATGGGCCCCGCCGACAACTGATCTTCCGCCACATAGACTTGCGTTAAAAAATCCGGCGTATCCGGTGCAAATCCGTGGTCTAACAGCCAGCGTCCGACTCGATTCGTCTCAACTGCAGCGTGAATACTAGTCCCATTGAGTTGCGTCGTATGCGACCGTGTCAGAATCTCCCCGTTCAGATCAATAATCGCCAGCGGATTCTCTAATAAGTGTACTGCTTGGGCCAGTGTGGTATCAAAATCCGCCGTGATTGCTTGGATAGCGAGCTGATTGATGGCTGCTTGAATTTGAACATCGTGGTGTAAGCACTGACCAAGCGTCATTAATAATTTCAATAACTGATTTTGTGCCGCAATGATCGTAGTCAGACCGGTTCCCAGATTTACTAGTCCGACCGACTGACGATGGCCGTGCCAACTATAAGCAAGTTGAACTAGCTGACCCGAGTCGGGGGACAAATATAACCGGTGGCTTGCTAACACTTCCGTCGGATCAACAAATTGGACGTGAGTAACTTCGGGATTATGTGTAAATGTTGGATCGACAGTCACCTCAAACGTTGTGGCTAACTGCCGCAATAACGGCTTTAATTGCATACTCAAGTAACCTCCTTATTCACGCTTGTCGCCTTCATCATAAATAATGTAAGCGCTTTTGTAAAGAGGCCTACTGACAACCCACCACCCCACTCGAAAGGCCCTCAGCTTTCTTAGGCCCGTATTCGGACAAAAAAGAGCGGGAATCCCGCTCTTTTCATAAACCTATTAGGCTAAGAAATCAGTCTGTGTTTTGGCATCGTACCGAGTCGTATGGAGCGGTTCTTGCGCTGCTTTCCCGATTGCGATCCCCATTACTGGCACGTATCGTTTAGGATCAAGACCCAGCGTCGGAATCATCTTTTCAAAGTCAATTCCGGAGAACGCATTGGCATCATACCCATGAGCCCGTGCCACTAGCAGCAACTGCATCCCGACAACGGAACAATCAATCGTCGCATCGAATTTCAAGAAATCTGGTGTAGCATTTTCATATAATGGTAAGAAGGTTCCCAGAATCTGATCCAAGCGTTCCTTCGTAATATTCCCATCCTCATAAACTTTGTTCCAGACATCGCGATAAACATAATGCGACTGGGTGTCACCGGCAATAAAGACGATGGCCGATGCACTGTCGACCTGTGGGTAGTTGAATTTCATCACGGCTTGTTTGAACTTAGCCTTTGCCTCGGGGGTATCCACGACGACAAAGTGCCATGACTGTAAATTACATGCCGATGGCGCGGTGGCTGCTTCCGCAATCATCTTTTGTAACTCATCACGTCCAATTTTAACGTTCGGGTCAAACTGCCGAACTGAATGGCGGTTAAACATCACGTCTGCTAAATCATTGTTCACCAAATTTTTTACTGCTTCTGACATCAGCTATTCCTCGCTTTCGTAATCGGCCTAAATAATGTAAGTCGCTGCCTTGGGATTGAAGAAACTCCGGTCATACCGACCCGTTAAGAGCTTTGGCATTGTTGTCGCAGCATCAACTTCGTCCAACTTCAGTGTGTTGAACATAACTGACGTGTCGAAGTGAAACCAAGCGGCACCGAGTGGCTTCAAGACCTTCAATTCGCCAAATGGATCATCATCGGTTGACTCCAACTGAATACTTAGGTTCCCAGGTTCAACTTGATCAGCTAAGGACCGTAATTGAGTCGCAACTAATTGGACATTACTGAAATGGTTCGTCCCATCTTCATGTTGATCAATGTCATATTTATAGAAGAAACTATTCATTTCGGCTTCCTTACCTAACGCGAGCTGCCCCGCAAATTGTTTCATAATTGACGGATCATTCAGTTCACCGGCCGTCCACGAAACGTTCAGTAATGTCTTGCCATGGCGTTCGACCGTGGCTGTCGCACTGTTGTCATTCCGGCGCAATTCGATGTCATCCGCTAATTTCTTAGGAATCCCAGCACCTTCCCGACCTGCAATCACACCACTCTCCGCCCCGGGACCGTGGAGTAAGAGGTTAATCGGGTAAGCGCCCATCATTTTATCCTTGTAGCTAACTAACGCAAATAGGCTTTCTTCAAGGTATGGGGCACTAAAAGTCGGTTTTCCCATATGAACGACATAACCGCAAACCACCGGTGCCATTAATTTTAATGGTGCTGGAATTAAAGCCTTAAGCACCGCTTCGTCAGTGGCATAAGCAAACCCAATACCTTCCTGGTCATTCATGCTTGGTGCTGTCAAAAAGTTCTTAACATCCTGATCACTTGCAATAAAACTTGCCATGGTAAAACACTCCTTTGTTTGCGTGATTAGCTTACATGATACCGTCCATGATGTGCACGTCTGGTGCGCCATCCGTCACGATCCGTTTAACTCGGTCTTCAATCAGTGGATTATATTCTGGATGGGTCAAAATGTAGAAACGGTTATCCTCTAAGGCTTTAAAGACGGTATCGGCAATCGTATCAATTGGTTTCCCGTTGGTAATGACATACTTCGCAAATTGTTGTCCCTTTAAGTACGCTTCACTTTGATAATACGGGTCCGTTGGGTCGCTGTATTGCGCTGGCCGGTGATTTTCAGTGTGATAGAGATCCGTCTGAACAAAGCCAGGGCACATCACGTGCATGTCGATATCAATATTAGCCCGTTGTAAGTCATAGGCGGTCGCTTCAGTCATCCCAACAGAAGCGAACTTGCTAGCATGATAAGAAGGCATTCCGGGCGTATCAACTAAGCCGGCAATCGAAGCCACGTTAAGAATATCCGCATGGGTCTTCTGTTGAATCATAATTGGGATAACGCGCTTCATCGCATAAACTTGACTCATTAAGTTGATATGCATGATCCATTCCCAATCACGAGTCGGCAATTCCCAAATTCGGCCAGGTAGCGCGATCCCGGCATTATTAATCAGTAGGTCGATCCGCCCAAACTTTTCCATGGCCTGCTCAACCGCATCGTCGACACTAGCTTCCTTTGTAACGTCAGCGGTAACCATCAACACCTCGGCACCCTTGTCGAGAATATGTTGGTACGTTTTCTTCAAAGCTGGTTCGTCGATATCAACAATCGTGAGCTTCATACCCCGATCCGCGGCGCCTTCAGCAATAACTTGACCAAATCCGTGGGCCGCACCCGTGATAAACATAACTTTATCTTTAAAATCTTTCATGATGTTTTGCGTCCTCCTCGACGAAATTGTGATTTTATTAACTTATCAGTAAATATTAACCTGATGACCGGTCATTTATCTTGACTACGCTTTCATATTAACCCACTAAATTTGTTTGAGTAATGGATAAAAGTACTAGTCTTACGACGATTAAACTGTAGCTTTTATACATGTGTGTTGGTTCACAATTATAACTAACTAAAGTGTGGTTCCAACTTTAATTAGCTCATAAAAACGCATGCCAGCCCTTCTTAGCTTACATGCGCATCATTATAATTGGATTTATTTTCTTAATACTGCAACCGTTCATTGTGCACGGCTACGTTGCCGAAACATTCAAGGTCCGTGCCAGATCAATCACTCGTGCTTTGATCTGATCTCGGACCTGTCGAAATACTAGCAATTGGTCACTAACACTGCCAGTCGTGCGAGCCGGATCAGGCAATGGCCAGTGTAGCCTGGTCACCGTTGCCGGAGTGACGGGGCAGCGATCCCGTGCATCACCACACAACGTCACCACGACTGCACACTGATTAAGATAGGTCAGGTCGATTAATTTAGAAACCTGGTCACTGATATCAATACCCACCTCGCTCATTACTTGAACAGCTAGTGGGTTCAGGCCATGTGTCTCCACCCCAGCACTAGCAACTTGCCAGTTTGGTCCCAATAATTGCTGTGCAAAGCCTTCTGCCATCTGACTGCGACAGGCATTGCCCGTACATAAAAAATATATTTTTGGCATTTCGCCGTCCTCCTAAATTACTGACGATAACGACACTAATCGCGTATCATCACCAATATTATGCCCGCAAGAATCCCGCTTGCTCCGCTAATAACCATTAAGATACAACATCGTCATGCGCGTAACCGCGATAGATTGCTGTGACTATTCCAGCAATCGAATAAGCTAGCCTTAACCCTCAAGAATGCGCTCACTATATTTTTGTAATCGATTTCAAAACGATTTATACTAGAATTGATATTACAATATTATTCTAAACTTATAACCAGTCCCCCTGAGCAGTTACTCATCGCGAGAACGGTCTTATTTCAACTAATTTATCGGAGGTCTTTTCCATGACAGTAGCAATTCGTTATCAAACTCGCAATGGCAATACACAAGCATTTGCCGAACAAATCGCTAGCGTGGCAGGTGTTCCAGCACAATCCATCGATACACCTGTCGAACAAGCTGACACACTCTTTTTTGGCGGCGGTACTTATTTTATGAAACCCGACAAAACCGCATCTGCTTTTATGAAGAACCTTGATCCGACTAAGATCAAACAAATCGCCCTATTCACAACTTCTGGCGGACCAGAAATGGTTTCAGACAAAGCCCTGACAAAGATTGCCACCGAAAAGGGCATTCCCGTCATCGGCCACTTCCACCAAGTCATGGGTGGCAAAGGAATGAAAATCATCGGCAGTACTGGCGGCAAGCTCAAAGATGAGCAGATTGAACTCGTTAAGGAATTCGCTCAAAAAATGTTAGCTCAATAATGATTTGACGGCGCTCGCGTTGACTGAAAAAGTCAATGCGAGCGCTATTTTTGGATTAGTGCTGAAGACCTAATTAGCCCGTCTAATTTGACGTAGGACGTCAATGCACCGCTGCTGTTTAGCGTTAGGCAAAAAGGACTTCCGCACCGCCAGTTGCATGTAACAGTGTAATTGCTCTTGGGCAGCTAGTGGAATCCCTACAACCTGATCACTTAGCACTACGGAATCCGCAATGACCACCCCATCACCAACGTTTTGAGCAACTAGACCTTCGACTAACGCGTTGGTAGCTGCCTCGTAGACGATTTTAGGCTGTATGTGGCCGCGCTGACAATATTGTTCTAATGCTAACCGTGGTAATGCGTGTTTAGGACGAGCGATGATAGGCACTCCTTGTAAGTCAGTTGCTCGAATCGTTTTTAAGTGACTTAATGGACTATTGACATTGGCCAAGACCTGCATCTGATGTTCCTCTAAGATGCTCACCCGTAAATCCGTGGCACGTTCTGGGACCAAAGTTGAAAAAACCGCTGCGTCTAACTTGCCTTGCCGCAAGTCAACTAACAATTGTTCTGAATCAGCAACGGTCGTTGTGACCTGGTCTAATAAATCAACTGAGATAAATTTTTTTATCACCCGGGGAAGCCAAATACCACCCGCAACATTGGAAAATCCGAGCCGAACTTGCTGCTCATTAGCGTGATGAACTTCCAGTGCCATCTGCGCAACGTCTTTTAAGAGTTGCTTAGACTTAATATACAAGGTCCGCCCCGCTGCCGTCGTTACTAGTTGGGCCCGATGGTTGGCCTGCGTTAGTAATACTGCTTGGTATTCTTCTTCCAATCGTCGTAAAGCTGCAGAAATAGCCGGTTGTGTGACGTGAAACTTGGTCGCCGTGGCCGTGTAATTTCCCGTCTCAACTAATGAACAGAAGTACTTTAAATCGCGTTCATTCACGTCAACGCCCCCATTCAATCTATTTAATACCTAATTTTAACACGAAAGATGCGGCAAATCGTGGTCAGGATCAATCACGACTTACCGCATCTATATTGCTCAGTTAGTCTTACCAAAAGCCTAATAACTTGGTCCACAGCAAGCCCCCACCTAACCAGATGACGTTAAAAATAACCCCAATAATTGCACTCAATCGCCACCACTCCGCACTAGTCACATAGCCTGTACTTGACAATAATGCCGCGGGCCCGGCCGAGTACGGCGTCGTTGACAAGTTGATTGAACCAGCAAATGCCAATAGTAACGCCGCTAAAACATGGGGAACACCGGCACCAATGGCGATGGATAAAAAGCCAGCATATAACGCCGAAATCTGTGTTGAAACACTCGGAAACATGTAATGTAAGTAAAAATAAGCTAAAAACAGGATAATGAGCACGCTAATCCAGTTCATACCATTCAGTAAATGACCTAACGTTTTGGAAAACCATGGGAAAAAGCCTAGTATCATTAGCTTCTTAGACATCATCATGATGATCGATAACCAGACTAAAATATTCCAAGCAAAATGTTCATTGAGCAAATCGTTAGTCGTTAACACGCCCGTAATCAGCAAAATAACAACTGCGATAAAACTTACTTCGGTCGCATCGATGCCAATTTTAGTCCCGATCAACCATAAAACAATCGCTAAAATAAAGGTAATTGACATAATTTTTTCACTAGCTGTCATTTTTCCAAGTGCGGCCAAACGCGTCGTTGCCCAGCGGTGCGCGTCTGGCGTTTGTTTCACCTCAGGGGGATAGACTTTATATAGTACCCATGGAATAATTAGTAGCGATAAAATACCTGGGACACAAGCAGCCATAAACCATTGCATCCAAGTTACCGTGATTCCCTGCATCTTAGCTAAACCAATAGCCACCATGTTGCCAGCTAAACCGGTCAAAAACAAGCCTGATGTAATATTATTAACTTCATATTCATTAAAAACTAGAAATGAGCCTAATTTTCGCTGTGTGCCCTGTTTCGGATCAGATCCCATTTCACGAGAAAGATTATCAATAATGGGATACATAATCCCGTTGACCCGCGCATTATTGCTAGGAATACCAATCGCCAATACGGCATCAACAAAGGATAAGGCGTATGCTAAGCTCAGCGTGCGCTTGCCAAATAAACTGACAAACAGATAGGCGATCCGCTTGCCAAGTCCTGATTTAATAAAACCAGCAGCCATGAACATGCACATGGCAACCATCCACGCCGTCGAATTACCAAAACCAGTAGCGACTTCGTCCATCGTAAAAACACCCGTTAACGTCGCGACAACAATCCCAATCAGCGTGACGGCCATCATCGGTAATGGCTTGGTAATACAAGCAATAATCGTTGCCACAAAAATTGCAAATAAGTGCCACGCCATAATACTAATTGCTACTGGTCGTAGTGGCGTAACTAGCCATAACCCAATTCCAAAAATTAGCGGTAACAGAAAGCCCTTCCATTTTATTTCACTCAACATCTGCACTTCCTCCTAATCTTCATATAATTGTTAAGATTTTCACATATCTTGCCATTAACGGTTGTTTGCCGTTTTTAAATATCACCATAACTTAATTTATAAGTCTGTCAATTTAAATTTAGTTGTAGTTGCTTGAGGTGTCGCAATAAAACCCGTTATATACAGCCTACAGGGACCTGTTTGCGATTAAAAATACCTGAAATTATCATAGCGACTAGTGCCTTTTATCGGACACTTTTATAAATAGAATTTATAAAAAGCTAAAATAAAGTTTGCCACTTGCTTAATTCTCACTAAAGTTTCGACAACCCGTCAAGTTAATCACAGCTTGTTATCCTTGTCACAATAGCATTCTGTTGGCTTCGTTAAAATTAACGGTTGTTTTTTCTAGGTAACTATTTATATTGAAAGCGTAAACAATTCGTATACTTATCCAACTAAAAACTAATAAAGGAATGTTAATTATGAAATATATTGCCTTGATTGGTACGGCGGCACAACAGTCTTACAACCGTGAATTATTACAATTTATGAAGCATCATTTTAGTCAACGGGCTACCATTGACGTTAATGAAATTACAGGGATTCCCCTTTTTAATGAACCAACTCAAAATCATATCCCGGCGACCGTTCAAGCCTTAAATGATAAAATTAGCCAGGCCGATGGGGTGATCATCGGGGTACCCGAATACGATCATGCCATTCCGACCGCACTCAAGAACGTTATTGAATGGCTTTCTTACCAGCTCCACCCCTTTGCTAATAAACCGGTCATGTTAGTTGGTACTTCCCTTGGCGTACAGGGGACGTGTCGTGCTCAAGGTGACTTACGCAATATTCTCAATGCGCCCGGAGTTGATGCTCAGGTACTCCCTGGCAATGAATACATGTTAAGCTACGCTGCTAAAGCCTTTGATCAGAATGGTCAAATGACCGATGCCCCTTCTATCAAGTTCTTGGAACGGTGCTTCGATAACTTTGAAAAATACGTTAAGGCACTCAACGGCACGCCCGCGCTCAATGTGAACTGGCACGGTAACTACGACGTCATCGTTTTAGGCTTTGGTGGTGCCGGTGCTTCAGCGGCTCGTTTTGCTGCTGATAATGGTGCCCACGTACTAGTAGTTGATGCGGCACCATTTGGCCGTGAAGGTGGCAACACCCGCTACTCCGCCCAACACGTCGTTACGGGTGAAAGCTTAGATAAACTAACCGCTTATTATCAAGCACTGGGCGCGCCATTCAGTACCCCTACTAAGACACTCAACGCCTATTTAAGCGGCATGAGTAAAATTCCAGCATATTTTGAAAAATATCTGGGGATTAAAGCCGTTAGTTGGAAACATGATATTAAACCCGGTGATGCCGTTGCCATCAAGAAAACCATGGCGGAATACCCAGAACTAGCCGGAAGTGATACGATTGACTTTGCCCTCGTTCACAAACGTGATAAAGACGCTGCATTATGGAAACTACTCCGGCAAAAAGTCCTTGAACGAGCTGACAATATTGACGTTTGGTTGGACTCACGGGCACAACATTTGATCCAAGATCCTAATACTAAAGTGATCCAAGGGGTCCAAATCAAACGGGGCGAGCGACTGCTTAATATCCATGCCAATAATGGCGTCGTTTTAGCTATGGGTGGTTTTGAAAACAATCCTGAGTTAAAGCAAACCTACTTGCACAGTGATCATCTGACACCACTTGGGACGCTCTATAACCGCGGTGATGGTATCAAAATGGCTCAAGAAGTTGATGCCAAAATGTGGCACATGACCAATTATGAATCTCACGGTATCTTACCTGGAATCACCTTCAAAGAAGACGCCAATGAACGGGGCCGTCAAATTGAACACTGGCCTTTATTAAAAAACGGTAGTATTTTCGTTATCGCTGATGACGGGACACGCTACTTCCAAGAAGACGCTAAGCACCGTCACGGACACGTTTACACACATGGCTCTTGGCTAATCCCAATGAATAATCAGCACCCCTACTTAATTTTTGATCAAACCCAGTACGATGCCTTCAAACAAGAAGAAAGTCAGGCTGGTCAGTTACCGTATCCGAAATTCATGACCAAGCTCGTTTCCGCGCCAACGATTGCACAATTGGCCGCCAAATTGGGAGTTCCTGCTAATAATCTACAACAGACGGTAACTGACTTTAATCACTACACAGAAGTGGGACGTGATTTTGAATTTGGTCGTGATCCGCAAACGATGCGTCAACTGGACGATGGCCCTTACTATGCCATTGCTGCGGCCAATGACGTCCTCAACACGCAAGGGGGGCCACAACGCAATGAAAATGCCCAAATTCTCAACGTCAATGACGAACCTATTCCACGCTTGTTCGGCGCTGGTGAATTAGGCGGTATCGTTGCAAACTGCTATCAAGGTGGTGGTAATTTAGCCGAATGTTTGATCTTTGGTAAGTTAGCCGGTGAAAACGCTGCTCGTCCAAAGGTAGATAGTGAATCTGTCACCGCCAACGAAGCCAACGGAATTAATGACCTTGTTGATGGCGAAACAGCATCTAATGTTAAACTGGCCGCTGATCAATATCTCGGCAGTTCCAATGCCGGGCTAGGTGGCAAAGTTATTGTGCGTGTGACTTACAACGACCATAAAATTCAAGCAGTCGATGTTATTCAACACCATGAAAGTGAAGATGTTGGTTTAACCGCTATCGATCAAATTCCACAAGAAATTGTGGCAGCCAACTCCACTAGCGTTGACGCCGTTTTAGGTGCCTCTGCATCTAGCCGAGCTATTAAAGAAGCGGTCCAAAATGCGCTGAAACAAGTCAAAGATTCAGTCACGAATTAAGCACAATTCAAAGCGAATATGTATTTGAGAACATCACGTAACTCACGAGTTGCGTGATGTTTTAGTGTCCCATGGCGAAAGTTTCACGTGAAACATTTTAGGACTTACGGTATTTGATTTCCAAATATAAGTTATGCAAGGTGCCTATCAAAACAGACACCATCTATTGCCAAAATCAGCAGTATACGTTATACTGTTTATCGCTGTGGCTATAATCGGCCACAATAAGGAGATGATTAATGATGATGGCATCATTATCTGTACGCAAAAGTGCTGCTCGTTAGCGACACTTTTCGACAGAACCTTTCAGAGAAGTGTCTGGTTTGAATCTGAAAGGAATTATATTATGCAACCGACAATTACCACCTATCAATACAGTTATATTACTCAGCAAGTCAATCAGTTAATTAGCGCCGAGCTCGCCGTAAACGATCTTCAAATTAGAGCCGTCGTACGGGCACAAGCTATCGAGCGGATTACGCCACTGCTTCCTAGTGACAATCCAATCACCGCTAATTTCTTGTCCCATTTGCAAACGGACCGGCTAACCCGTGCCAAGGCCCCTCAACTACTTGAAACGCTAATTCCGCTAATTATTCCGTTTCCATCCTTGACGACAAAGCAACTAAGCAAGTTGTTTCGCAAGGTCAAAAAGTTGAAGCAGCCTGTATGGTCACAATTAGCATTACACGAATTGACTTACCTAGGTTGGAATGATGGTGGTAACCAGAAAAAGTATTTAGTAATCCCGGATCATGATCGTCTCATTGGTATCCAGGGAGATTTAGCACCACAAACAGTCAAGGGCGTCTGTGCCATTTGCCAAACAATTGGCAACGTCGCACTCTTTATGTCGACAACCAAGTCATCTGGTCTCGGACCTTACACGCGTAACGGCAATTACATTTGTCGTGACAGCAATCAGTGTAATCGACAATTGACCAACCCGCAGGCTTTAGCTGACTTTTTAGCAGTTGTCCGTCCAAAACGATAATTAAATAAAAATCAGGGCCACCAAGAACAGCTGCAACTGCCGTTCTTGGTGGCCCCTTTCATTAATCTTATTCGGTGACACTAATACAATAAGCGCGTGTTGGCGAATCACTAACTTCAATTCGCAGCAGTTGCGCCCCGTTGTCTCGCAATGTCTTATCAATCTTGGTAAATAAATACTCCGTGACATTTTCAACAGTTGGATTAACAGTTTTAAATTCAGGTAAGTCGTTCAAAAATTTACCTGACAATTCATCCAACGCTTGATGCAAGTTTTTTTCAATATCGTAAAAAGCGACCATCGCATCAACCGTGTGCAATTCACAAACAATTTCCCACGTGTGCGTGTGCTTTTTTCCGGAGCCAGTTGCCCACCGCACCGCATGGCTAGCGTTGACATAGGACTTAATTTTGTACGTTCGTTGTTTAGTCGGCATTGCCCAGCCTCCCCTATCAGGTTCAAGTTACCCTCCATCTTAGATGAAACGGTGTCGGTTGGCAATAGTGTCTGCTGGTAAACAGCTGGTTTTCTGCTGCAAAAGTGAGTCTAAATTAGTTGATAATATGCAAAACTTGCGGCGTAGCAACTCGGTCAGTTCGAAATTGATTTAACGGTTTTTCAGGCTTCTCATAGCCTAAAGCAATCCCCATCGCCACTACTTTATTCGCAGGCATCCCGAGTGCATTTCGTACAATGGCCGGATATTTAACCAATTCATAAGATGGTACTGACTGTACTCCGCGAGCAGTTGCGGCCAACATTAACGTCTGCGAAAAAGCGCCTAAATCATAGATTGACCAACTATTAGGGTTAGCGTCGAGTACGAGATAGGCAATCGCCGGTGCGCGATAAAGATTAGCACGACTATCCCAATAAGTGGTCGGGTCTGAGTCGATCACGGGCCGAAAAGTTCCGACCCAGTGCCCCATATTTTGGCTAGCAAACGCCGAAAAATCACCCCGGTGTACTTTGGCGAGATCAGCGTCTTCCGCAATCCCTTGCTCAGCGGCAGTAGCATAGTGTTGTTTAATATTAGTTAGTGCGTGCCCCGTTGCAATATAGACTTGCCATGGTTGTGAATTGCCCCACGAGGGGGTTTGCTGAGCATCCGTAACAATCATTGTTAATAACTGTGGCTCAATAGGGTCGTCTTTAAAAGCCCGGACTGAATGCCGGGTGTGAACCGCTTTAATTGTTTCCATGAATTTTTAGCTCCTATATTTTAAATAGTGATGAACAAAGAGAATAAATATCATTATAAAAGATAGTACTATCTTTTTCAAGTGAGAAAGCTTGGCTAGCTAAGCGCATCGTCATAAACCAGTAAACTAAAAACGTGGTAATACCGAGCCATTCATGCTCAGTATTACCACGTTTTTAACCAAATTAGGCCCTTGAAGTTACAGTCAACAAGCTATGAACACTGGCCTTAACAAGGCTGTCATAGACCTTATTTTAATGCAATCTGTACCCGTCGTTGAAGATCTGGCACCACGGTCGCTTGGAACCATGGATTCTTCTTTTGCCAGCCATAATTTAGGGGCGATGGATGCACTAATGGGAAATAATCAGGCAAGTAATCCTGATAATTTTGAACCGTTGCAGTCAACGTCTTTTGCCGTGAACGTCCTAAATAAGCCTTAATTGCATATTGGCCCACAAGTAACGTCAGTTGAACGTTAGGCATCATTGCTAGCAGCGGTTCATGCCATTTATCCATGAAGCCCTTGCGCGGTGGCAAGTCACCGCTTTTGCCTTTACCAGGATAGTAGAAATCTAGTGGCATAACTGCAATGCGGTCACTTTGATAGAATTGCTCCCGCGTCACGCCCATCCAATCTCGAAGTCGGTCGCCGCTCGCATCATTGAAATACGTCTTGGTATTTTGGGCAATACGTCCCGGCGCCTGACTAATCACTAAAATAGTGGCTGTCGGTAACACATGAAATAATGGGTCCCACCCCTTCGCCGTATATTCAGCGTTATCGGGATCAGCCTTGATAGCTTCAGTAATTTCTTTGATTGTTGTGATATAGATGCACCTGCGATTCGTTTTTAGTTTTAGTGACGATACTTTTCCCATGCCTGTTTGATTAAGCTCAGAATATATTCAATCTGAGTATCATCTTTTATAATTACTTCATAATCTCCATTTCCCCAATGGCCGATACTGCTAACATCTCTCAATAAATTATTGGGATCGTTTAGTTCTCCTTTTGATAAGTTAATCCAAATTTTTAACTGGCTTTTTTGCGGTAACAAATCAACCACATTATGATGTTTAATACGTAGTCCGATGTAAACTTTGGTCGGTTTAACTTCAAATTCTGAATCCCACAGCAAAATGGCGGCTTTAAGCTCATCATACAAGTCACAAATATTAGCAGTAGCTTTATCTAGGAACATTTCCTCAGTATAGGGCTTCAAATCACTTACCTGATCAACATCCGCTGCTTTCGAGATTACTTTGGATTGTGACGATAACGCACTAACCTTATTGGCAAAACGACTATTTTCACTATTATTCATAATTTGAAGCAGAGTCAAATAGCCATTCTCAGTTTTCCTAGCCTCATATAACTCAATTGGCAAATTGGGGTTATCGATAGCATCTTTTTGATAATTAGTATAACTACCAGCGATAAAAACAACCCGTGTTTGTGTCCAGTCAAAGTCAGCCACTCGCGCCCGTGCACCAAGCTTTTCATTGTAGGCTAACGTAAAATCGGCTTTATGTTGCAAAAGTGTGTTTAAATAGGCAGTGCCCTGATCAACTACGCTATCCTTAGACGTTCGTTTATATTCAATGATTACGAAAGCTCGAACCTCACTATCATACGCCACTGTATCCAACCGATAATGACCTACTGTAAATTCACTGACAATAAATTGAATCCCTAAAACTAATTCTAAATTATTTTCAATCAAATCTTGTAATTCACGCTCAATATTAAAACTTGAGACCCTAACCTTATTTAAACTATTTTTACTTTGATTTATTTTGTAGAGATCCATATTAACTCCTAATCAATGTTCATACTTATACTAGTATTTTACATCAATTAGTCATAGACACGAAGAAAAGTCCTAACCATGTTATTGCCCTAGATTAAACACGACTTCATAGTCCCAACATTCGCTTCAGCAGCTTTTCATTACGTTTATTATGGATCGGCACCATTAAGCGCGTAGTATATTTTGCCAAAACACCTTGCTTATACACAGATTTTTGATTACTAAACGTCTCAAAGCCCGTCTTACCGCCTTTATAGCGTCCCATTCCAGAATAACCCACACCACCGAAACCCATTGAATGCGAACCCGCATGCAAGGATAACTCATTAATATCTACTCCACCAGATGATGTCTGCGAAATAATTTGATTCAAATGCCTTGAACTCCTACCAAATAAGTACATGGCTAACGGCTTTTCATGAGAGTTAATAAAAGCGATGGCTTCATCAAGTGAATCATACGTAAAAATCGATAAAATAGGTCCAAAAATTTCATTTCTGGCAATCTGTAAATCTCGATCAGGATTAATCGCCAACGTTAATGGAATTAGCCGTCTTTTCACGTCCGGAACCAATTCATTATTTGGATTAATCGTTATCAGCCTAGTTCCCCGTTGCCGAGCTTCAGTAAGCATTCTCAAAATCCGATCGTAAGAACGATCGTTGATAATGGCAGAATATTCAGAATTATTAATGTAAGTTGGAAATGCTTGCGCAAGTTGTGCAGTGATTAAGCGCACGTATTCATCCAACTGGTCAGTGGGAAGTAACACATAATCGGTGTCCAAACAAATCTGACCACTATTACCAGAACGACTACGCGCAATCTTGGCAGCTGTCATTTGCTTGTTAGCATCTGGTAAAACAACGGCTGGATTTTTACCACCCAGTTCTAAAACAACCGGTGTTAAATTAGGAGCCGCCGCCGATAATACCTTCTTACCAGTTTCAGAGCCACCTGTAAAAACTAGTTTGTCCCAATCCAGTGCTGAAAACTGAGCCGCAATATCAGCTTCTCCTGTCACTACTGCAAAGTTCTTTTCATTTAAATACTGTTGTGACAATTTCTGGACCAGTGCCGCTGTCTTAGGGGTATACTCAGAGATCTTTACCATCACTCGATTCCCCGCTGCAATCGCTTCTACCGCTGGATCTAGCGCAAGATCGATTGGTGCATTAAACGGCGACATGATACCAACTACACCCAATGGTTCATTATAAACATACTGTTTAGTTCCAGTTAATGCCATCAAACCCGACCGTTGCTTAGCTGGTAGTATCCATTTACGAAGATGCTTCTTAATATATGCAATCGTCGCTAGTGGTCCGGTTAAATCAGCACTTACAATTTGTAGCGGATCACGCTGCCCAAAATCTGCTTGAAGTGCCGTGATTAATTCTGAAATATTATCCCGAATCAATGCCTCAATCTGATTTAAAACAGTCACACGCTCTTCATAGGTCATTGGTTGCGCACGGTCATACTGTGTCTTTTGCAAGTTAAAAATTTGGTGCATCTCATTAATTGTAGTCATCATAGCTCTCCTTTTTAATCGAACAATCGTTTAATTATAGACAAAAAAATATCATGTTCTGATATTTTATTTTTTCAATAGTGCATTCATACACATCACAACCACTTGATCGATCATAATTGTCTTATTATCAATTTGACGTGTTTTTAAGGCTTTAACAAACAAAACAATTGGTGCATAAACAAAACCTAAAATAACTGCTGGTGAAGAAATGACAAATTCAGGTGTATGTTTGACTGCTTCAAAAAGTTGCTCGAAACCTTGATAGGATTCCTCCTTTTTGATTTTTAAGCTATCAAGAATGGGCGAATTATTGAATTGTTCAATAATCATTAATGCTTCGTAATATTGCATGCCGAAATCGTATAACGCATACATAAACTGTTGGACAAACTTAACTGAGTTATTGGGTTTGGTATTGATATTTTGACTTAAAAATGCTGCCAACTGTCGCTTTTTAGCAAGGTAGACCTGTTTTAGAAGATCCTCTTTATCTGAAAAATAAACGTAAATAGTTGACGAAGAAATACCACTCGCTTTGGCAATTTTGGACATCGAAACATCCGCAATTCCCTCTTTTAGAATAATACGACTTACTTCATCGATAATACTCTTCTCTTTGTCTAAATCTTTTTCCCGCATATTTGGCACCCTCTTTTAATCGATTGAACGTTCGATTAATAATATAAAACTATCCCTAATAAATGTCAATTAAAATTATTAGAAATTTTATGGATGTGGCACCTGTACGCAAAAAATCACTAGCTATATATACCTGAGAATCTACAATCAGCATCTTGGGGATTGGGTATACTCAAAAACGGCAAGCCTTTTTGAGGAGCACCTGCCGCTTACTTTGCTATTATCAATCAATTGAGTATAGTGATAACCAGGCTATTTCAATCTAGCCTTAATATCAGCATCTGAAAAATCGTTGCTACCGTCCTTTTTTATTTCGCCATTATTTAATGGTAATTGCATATCTATATACTGCTTACACTTTAGTAAGGTAACTGTAATTCTTTGCAGCCTTATCTAAACTGTTATAAATACGACCATCAAAAACAGATTAGAATTCCTATTCACCTAATAAATCCGTAACTATTGAAAAACAAATTTTAGCATCACTTATGGTACGGACTTCCCACATTAATCATAAACGCCCGATAAACCTGCTCCGACAGCACTAACCGCATTAATTGGTGAGGTAACGTGAAACGCCCAAACGAAATCTGAGTATCCGCGCGCTTCAGCACTTCCGGTGATAATCCCAGCGAACCACCGATTACGAAATCAATATCACTGTGACCATACGTCGTTAGTTTATCAATTTCCGCCGCAAATTCTTCACTCGAGCGTTCTTTGCCCAAAATTGCTAGCGCGTATACGTAATCGCGATCCTTGATCTTTTCTAGGATCCGTTGGCCTTCTTTGGCCTTCACATTTTCCATCTCTGCGTTACTTAATGACTCTGGAGCCTTTTCATCTGGCACTTCAACAATCTGGAATTTTGCAAATTTACTCATTCTTTTCGCATATTCCGCAATCCCCTGTTTGAAGTATTTCTCTTTTAATTTCCCGACACAGATAATTTTGATGTTCATAATTGACCGCCTTTACACAAGTTATTAACATAGTTATCCACAGGTGCATAACTCAATAATCAATATATTGTGTTGAACACCAGTTCGCCACAATATTTATTTAGCCTCGTTTTGTCAAGACCTTTCCGACTTATCCACAGTTTTGCACAGCAACACTTGTTCGTGGATTCCGGTTACAAATCCTATTATATCAAGAACCGAGGCCTATTAAAATAACTTTTTAAAATTAAATCCACAGGACAGTCCGGCGCCTGTGGATAACTTTTAAACAAGCTTCAACCCCATGGTTCCGGCTGTTCATAAATTTCGACTAACGCGACTAAAATTTATCACCAAAGTTGTCCACACTTTTGCACACCATCAAATTCGACAATAAATGCTTTCTGCTATTTCAACCAGTTTGTTCGGCTTTTGTCGCAACCATTGCCAGCTTTCGCAAATTTAGTCGATTATTGAAAATCGATTCTTCGTTTTTTCATAATTTCGGCTACTAACCTAAAAAAACGCCCCCGACTGCTTTATCCAGTCAGGGACGTTTATGAAATTCTCATTTATTAGTTACTTTGTTTAGTTAACGTTTTGGTAGTTTCCGTCAACTTCATGTTGGCTGTCTTGAGTTTTCCGTTATGGTAGTATTTCACCGTCACGGTATCATTAACCGAATGGGCATACAGGGCACTCCGTAACGTGGCTAAGCTGGTCACTTTCTTGCCACCTAGCTCCGTAATCACATCGTACTTCGTTAACCCAGCAGCTTTAGCCGGTGAACCTGAGTACGTCTTCATGATGACGACACCCTTCGTCACACTGGTTGGTAACTTAAGAACAGACTTCTGATCACTAGAAGAAATATTGGATAGGTCATAGGTTGCAACCCCTAAAGCCGGCCGAACGACTTCACCCTTTTGAACCAATTCATTGATGATCTTCACAACTTCATTACTTGGAATTGCAAAGCCCATCCCTTCGACACTAGTCCCAGAATTATCTGAGGCCAACTTCATCGAGTTGATCCCGATAACTTGTCCAGCAATGTTGAACAACGGACCACCAGAGTTTCCAGAGTTAATTGCCGTATCTGTTTGGATAACCGTCGCGTACCCCGTCGTTTGACCAGATGTATTCGTCGTCGCCACGGTCCGCTTCTTCGCTGAAATGATTCCTTGCGTCAAGGTCGTTGCGTAATTAGAGCCCATCGGTGACCCAATGGCTAAGGCCGTTTCACCAACCTTGATATTATCTGAGTTACCAAAGCTAGCCGTCTTCGTTACTTTAGAAGAATTGATTTTCAGAACGGCCAAGTCAGTCACAGAATCGGTTCCGACAATTTTAGCTGACAACTTAGTCCCATCACTCATAATCACTCGAATGGCACTTGAACCACTCACCACGTGATTATTCGTTACAATATAAGCCGCGTCACCGCTCTTCTTATAGATCAACCCAGAACCTTCACTGTACTCTTCCAGCTTACTAGAGCTAGAATCTGAACTGGATGAACTATCACTGCCAGACGAGTCATCGCCACCCAAAATACCACTCCAACTGCTTGAAGAGCTCTTCTTTTGGAGATTAATGACCGATACAACGGCCGCCTTGTTATTTTCAAACACCTTGGTCGCCTGTGAACTGACATTGACCTTAACGTTCGTCGTTGACGTTGACCCCGATTTATTAGAACCAGTTGGTACACTGGTCGATGACGTTGCGATGTTATTGTTTTGGAAATAATTAATACCGCCGTAAGCAACACCACCACCGATTAAACCAGCTACTAGTGCGGTTACTGCGACTTTGATTAATGATTTATTAGCCATAATTGCGCGTCGAAACGCGATCCCTCCCTACTAATGCTTATTTTAAGTTTATTTTAGCGAAAAAGTGTGATTTTTTTATGACTGAAGCGTTGTGAAACATTAAAGCTAACCTATAACGTAATTAACTTAGTCGCTTGTTCTGGCTCCGTATCGTACAATTGAAAATCATGCTCAACGCCAAAATCTCGTTCCGTCATCATGGAAGCAACCGTTAAATGCGCCAAGGACTTCAAGTTATTATCCTGACTACGATGCCCTAAGTAAATCCGCTTGGTATGCCGGCCAATCACATCCATCAAGGCGTTCGCACCATCTTCATTCGATAAATGGCCCTCATCACCAATAATTCGCTGCTTTAATGGCCATGGATACCGACCCATCCGCAACATTTCTAAGTCATGATTACATTCAAATAAATAGCCGTCAGCGTCTTTGATTACACCTTCAACGTGCTCTGAAACGTAGCCCGTATCCGTAATGATGACAAACGATTTTCCGGCATGATGTAGTTCATAAAATTGTGGCTCGGCCGCATCATGTGACACACTAAATGATTCCACGTCGAGATCACCTAGTCCAAGCGTCGTGTTCGGGTCAAAGACATGACATAATTCGGCAGGAACGTTGCCGATTTTATGCGCCATTGCGTCCCAGGTCCCCTGATTAGCATAAACATCCATACCATACTTCCGCGCT
Organism: Lactiplantibacillus sp. ME-2; assembly: GCF_022549155.1. Lineage (NCBI taxonomy): Bacteria > Bacillati > Bacillota > Bacilli > Lactobacillales > Lactobacillaceae > Lactiplantibacillus > Lactiplantibacillus sp. ME-2. The sequence goes on along the minus strand of NZ_JAKZEQ010000011.1, from coordinate 5,837 downwards.
AAAATCCCCGCAGAATGGCAGTGATCAGTGTGTTCATGGCTAATAAATAAACTATCGACTTCATTAATATCACGATCGATCGACGCCATTAAATTAGCAATTTTTTTGCCACTTAGCCCCGCATCAACCAATACTTTGTGCTCTGGCGTTTCGATGTATGTCACGTTACCCGTACTACCCGATGCCAGAATGCTTACTTTCATATCATCCGTTGCTAATTTTAATACCATTATTTAGGCTCTTCCTATCTCTGAAATCCATTACTATCTTCATATGATACACGCTTTTAGCGGGGTTGAAAAGCAAGCCACCTGCAAGTGCTCAAACTTAACGTCCACGACTATCGCCATCACGCGGTTAGTCTAGTTTACTGTCGTGTATGCGCACACTAGTTTACCGGCCATTAAACTCACACGAAACCGCGAACATCAACGCTGAGCAATCCACGCTACGTCATGCCACCTCGACATTGGCGTATCACAACTAGTCAAAAATCTAGTCACCAAAAAACGGGCCTGTTAGGAAAAACACCCTTCTTCACAGCACCCGTTATTCGACAACGACACCTAGTCGTTAAACTGGTTTTCACTAATCAATTGCATTCCACATCATTCCGACCGTCGCATCTAAACTACTCGTATCACTAGCCGTACTACCGTTCTTCATTGAAGAACCAGTAAAGGCATTGATACGGTGCAGTGTAACGTTAGAACTATTCTTACCCCGGACCGCAAAGATCCACGTTGGGACGTAAACACTACTATCCTTCAATTTCAATAACCGAGAATACCCAAGCTTTGCCCAAACGATCCGGGAACTACTTGCCACCTGATTATATTGATACAACGCAACCAGGGCCTTTTTTTCACTGATCGTAACAGCCTTTTCGCGTAAAGTTTTGACGTGATTGACGTACGTCTGAGTATAACTTGTCAGCTGCTTGTTTTTATTAACAAATAGGTGGACTTGCCCAGCGCCAGTCATGATCTCGCCATCCGCAACCTTTTGAACAAAAACGTAATCGCCGTTAGACGACAAATCCGCATCATAGACGTACTCGGTTCCATGGATTACATTGGTCCGCTGACTCATAAACGTCGTCAAGTCCGCTTTAGGATTGCGGGTATCGATAGTGGTGGTTGCCCGTAGTGTGCTCACGAGCTTACCGCCGCTTTGCACCCGGGCTGTCTGTTCAGTTAACTGACTCAACAATTGTTTGAGACCACTCTCGTTACTGCCCGCAATATAGTAACCCGTCCCTTCGCTCGTGTCCGGGTTTTTAAAGCTAATATTATCTGCGCGCATTTCACGAATTATCGTGGTCGCCGTATCACCAGTCGTTTGTGTCAACTTAGAGCTCGTTTGCACGAACATAAAACCCAAGAAGATATCTAGAACAACAAATGCTAGTAGGAAAATCCACTCAATTCTCCGAAAATTCATGCGGCCACCTCCTAAGATCCACTTAACATCGACGTATATGTCCGCCAAGTGCCATTATAGTAGACATAATACGTCGGCGTCAGGTCGATCACGAGTTTGGACGACTTGTTCTGTGACCATTCGTAGCCAAGTTCAATACTGCCAATTTTACTGTCTTTATAACCAGCGGCCTTCAGACGTTTTAACACACTTGTCGAACTCGGTAAGGTCACCGCTTGCTTCTGACCAGTAGTTGGTACTGGCACCTGCAAACTGTACAGTGAGAAGTAGTAACGGTCTAACCCGTTAGAAGTGAGCTGAATCCGGACATCGCCATTTTCGGTCTGATTAAAGATCGGGAACCCTTCAACATAGCTTCGGTAAATGACACTATTACTCGTTGCGTCAAAACCGTAGTAGCGGATATTATCCATTGGGACACCGAGACTAGTTAACAAATTGAAGCTCTTCTTTAGCTGATTAGTCAGTGATAGGTTCCGCGTGGTTCCTGAATCACTATAATCTTCGAAATACACTGTTCCTAGCTTAGAATCCACCGTCATGCGCTTGTAACTACCCGTTGTATACTCCTGTTTACCACTGCGATTATGCACTGAAACGGTCGAATTACCATCCGCATCTAGTAATCGGTTGGCAATCTCACTCGCAGCCGCTTTACTCATCAAGTAGCTATAATGTTGCATCGTAACTTGCTTTGGATAATCAATATACGTTGTATTATCCTCATAGGTCATCTTGACAGCAATCCGTTTGACCTTGTCGACTGCCAAAACTTTTTTCAACGACGACAGAGATTTTTTCTTCAACCGAACACTATAAATCTCATGATGGTCATCATTCAAAAAGTAGATGTGATTCGTATCATTGACTGGAATCACGATCCGACTAAATTCCGAGGAGCGAAAATTACTGAGATGTTGCTTGAAGACCGTATTAAACATACTGACAGTAATACTGTCAGGAAAGTTCAATACGTACGAATCAGTTCCATTTAAGAGCGCACGGTAGCTTTTTGCCGACGTAATGCGAACTTTAGAGATACTCCGCGCATCCCATTTGCGTAACTGCTCACTAAATTGACTGACTAAGCTGACATTTTTATTAATCAGCAGGGATTGGCCACCCTGACTGTTAGTGTGAATTAATTGTGTCGGTAAATAAATATCATCGATTGTCCGAGTTGTCAACGAAGAGTTCGATGACGTCGTACTAACCTTGCTTTCATGCTCATAGCGTGACGGATTCAACCAGATATACATGGATAAAACCACGCTCAATAAGATCAGAATCGTCAATAAAATGGGTAAGATAAAGCGTCTAAGCTTGTGAGTCGTCATCCCAAAGGTCCTCCTCCTCATAAGGTTCGTATGGCAGGGAGATATAGAACGTAGACCCCTTACCTTCAACACTATCAACCCAAATACGACCGCCGAGCATCTGAACAACTTCTTTTGAAATCGCCAAACCGAGGCCCGTCCCACCTTGGGCCCGTGACCGCGCCTTGTCGACTCGGAAGAATCGGTCAAAGACGTGTCCTAAGTCGGCCCGTGGGATACCCAAGCCCTGATCACTAATACTAATGATCACTTGGTTATGCGTCTCTAACAGGCGACAAGTCACGACACCGCCATCAGGTGAATACTTGATCGCATTATTCATAATGTTATCCAATACTTGAGTGAATTTATCGGTATCAATTTCAACCCACAGATCACGCTTGGTAAACTCGCGCTTAATAGTGTAATACTTAGCTGGATTATCATCCTTCTTTAAGATCATATCAAACCGATCAAGCACGTAATTGAACATCTCATTAATATTGACCAATTCCATATCGACCCGGGTGGTCCCTGAGTCCATCCGTGATAGACTTAAGAGTTCATTGATCATTCGAATCATACGATCGGTTTCTTCTTGAGTGACCTTCAAAAATCCTGGGGCCACTTCAGGATCCTTCCACGCTCCATCACTCAGTGCTTCAATATAACTCCGCAAACTAGTCAGTGGTGTCCGTAATTCATGAGACACGTTCGAAACAAATTGTTTCCGGTCATTATCAATCTTTTGTTGTTCCGTGACATCGTGGAGCACACAGACTAACCCACTAATAAACCCAGACTCCCGTTGAATTAACGAGAAGTAGGCATTCAAGATTAGGTCACGCTCGTTCGAAGAAAAATCAAGCATCAATTCATCTTGATTTTCAATCAAATCACGCAATGAATAATCATCACGGATTTTCAAAATATCTAAAATCGAGTTACCGATTGCCTTTTCGGCCGTAACATCCATAAAGTCCGAGGCTGTTTCATTGATGATGGTAATATTACCCCGGCGATCAGTGGCAATCACGCCATCACTCATGTGTGAGAGCACACTATCCAACCGGCGCCGCTCAGCTTCTGTCGACTCTTGCGATTCTTCCACTCGAATCGACAAGTTATTAATGGCTTTAGCCAACTGGCCCAACTCATCATCGCTATAAACTCGGACTTGCCCCGCATAATCACCACGGGCAATTCGTTGCGTCTGCTGCTTCATTTCTTCGATTGGACGAGTTATTGCCCGGGCAATAATGATTGCAATTCCCAGTCCCAAGACCATCGCAGCAAGTGACGCAATCACAAAGATTCCCATAATGTTGTTAATCGTACTGTAGACAGACTTCATATTTGCCCGTACATACAGTACCCCAACTAACTGACTGCTATTACCCGCTGAATTGGAGCTATATAGCGGCACGATTGAAACGTAGTAGCGTCCATTATTCTGAGTGTCATAGGTACTTTTAGTGTAAGTTCGATTATTATAGATCGCATTCTTGACGTTTCGATCGGTCGTTTTTTGTCCAACTACTGACTGATCATTAACATCACTCGTCCCACGAATTGTTCCTTTGCTGTCAACAACTTGGATTTCATCAACATTCGTATTGTTGTAGTTCGACAAAATCGTCTTGATTTGGCCGTTGGCCTTGCGCGTACTGCTGACGGTCAATTGTTCGGACAACGAATTATCAATATAAGTTGGAATTTGCACCGACTGTTTAAAATCCTGGATGTTCTTTGATTCCAACTGTTTCACAAAGATTGCACCCACGATTTCCAACGTAATCAATAATAGAAGGGCAAACACGAGCGCAATTTTGAAATTAATTGTTTTAAAAAAATTTTTCCGTTTAAATCTCAACACGGTTTAGCAACCTCTACTCATTTTCAGGATTGCGGAGATAGTAACCCACGCCCCGCCGCGTCACCAGCCATTTTGGATGACTCGGGTTATCTTCAACTTTTTCACGTAACCGCCGCACGGTCACATCAACTGTCCGGACATCACCAAAGTAATCATAGCCCCAGACCGTCTGCAACAAGTGTTCCCGCGTCATGACTTGGCCGATATGTTGGGCTAAGTAATGTAACAGTTCAAATTCACGGTGCGTTAATTCGATGTTTTCACCGCGTTTGGAAACCATATAAGCTTCTGGATGAATCACCAGATCGCCAATTTCAATGTCTGAATTTTCTTCAACTTCAGCTGGTTGAGCACTTGGTGCACCTTGCCGCCGTAGATTTGCTTTGACTCGAGCCACGAGTTCCCGGTTTGAGAACGGTTTGGTCACATAGTCGTCCGCGCCCAGTTCCAAGCCCAACACCTTGTCTAATTCAGAGTCCTTTGCCGTTACCATGATAATTGGCATATCATAGTTCTTCCGTACTTGTCGAGCAACTTCCAAGCCATCCATCTTAGGCAACATCAAATCTAACAAAATCAAATCAGGGTGGACTTCATCCACTTTTTGTAAGGCTTCCTCTCCGTCAGCTGCAACGTGAACTTCATAGCCTTCTTTGGTCAGATTAAATTTCATGATATCAGAGATGGGCTTTTCATCATCAACTACTAAGATTTTTTTCATAACGATTCTTCCTCCTTAGGGGAAAACAGGTTTACATTTCAATTTTTAGGGTAATTCGCGATATATTACGAGAAAACAGGTCCTTTCTCGTGTCAGGGTTGGTTGAAACTAAATTCAACACTGGTTTTAGTATATCACAAATGTAGTTGGCTTTCTTTGATTGCTAATCCGCGTGGCCGTAGTATTTCCCGGGAAATCATTTGCCAGTTCAAGCAATCGTTTTCACCAATTAATTACTCAAAAAAACACTTTTTTCGAAAAAACTTTCGAAATAGTGTTGTCAGAACTCAAAATTCATGATATTATATTTTTTGTTGAGTTATGGGCAGTTAGCTCAGCTGGCAGAGCAACGGACTCTTAATCCGTGGGTCCAGGGTTCGATCCCCTGACTGCCCATCATAAACCATTAACCAGTTTTCATGCAGTGTCATAAACACCGTGATTACTGGTTTTTTTGTACCTTCAGCGCAAATAATATTGT